>CACZTQ010000142.1 GCA_902784155.1 Oscillospiraceae bacterium | reverse complement strand
TTTTACAGTCAAACAGTTTTATAGGTCTGCGTCTTACCGGGGAAGCGTCTCAGGATGTTTCTCAGGGATACGCTTATCACTTTTTTGATATGGAAAAGCGCTGCTGGGACGAGGCGGCAGTATCGGAGCTCGGTCTGCCCGCGCGGCTTTTTCCGAAGCCCGTTTCATGCAGCGAAGTTATCGGAGCCGTAACCGCACAGGCGGCCCGTGAGACAGGTCTCTGTGAGGGGACCCCCGTTGTCGCGGGAGGTCTTGACGCGGCCTGCGCCGCCCTCGGAGCGGGCGCGGTAGTCCCCGGCTCAACTCAGGAGCAGAGCGGACAGGCGGGCGGTATGAGCATATGCACCGACCGCAGCGCGGGAGACCCGCGGCTGATAATGGGCTGCCACGCCGTCCCCGGTATGTGGCTTCTTCAGGGCGGTACAACGGGCGGAGCCGGAGCGCTGCGCTGGCTCAGAAGGAGCGTTTGCCCCGGGCTTACATACGCTCAGATGGATGACGAGGCTTCGCGCGTTCCCGCAGGAAGCGAAGGGCTTATTTTCCTGCCTTATCTCGCGGGCGAAAGGAGCCCGCTGTGGAATCCCGACGCAAAGGGAGTTTTTTACGGTCTGACATTTGCCCACACAAGGGCTCATATAATCCGCAGCGTGCTTGAGGGCGTAGCTTTTTCACTGCGCCACAATCTTGAAACGGCCGAGAAGGCCGGCGCGCCGGTCGGACTTATGCGCTCTGCGGGCGGCAGCAGCGTCAGCCGTGTATGGACTCAGATAAAATCCGATGTCACCGGCAAACAGATTGAGGTGCCCGGCGGCAACTGCTCGAGCGTGCACGGAGCGGCAATCCTCGCGGGCACGGGAGCCGGAATTTTCAGCAGCGAAGCCGAAGCCGCGCTGAAATCACTCAAAGCGGGCAGACTTCACTCGCCGGACCCGGGAAACGCCGGGATTTATGACAAAACCTACGGCAGATATATTGAAATATACGAACGGCTCAGGCCGGTTATGAGGGAGGAAACAAATTGAAAGCGGCTGTTCTTTACGGAAACGAAGACCTGAGATACACCGATTGGGAAACTCCCGTCTGCGGAAAAAACGAGGTTAAAATCCGCGTGAGGGCTACGGGCATCTGCGGCAGCGATGTGCCGAGAGTTCTTCACAACGGAGCGCATTTTTACCCCGTTGTGCTCGGTCACGAATTCAGCGGAGACGTTGTTGAAACCGGCGAAGATGTAAGGACTCTGAAGGTAGGAGACACCGTCAGCGGAGCCCCTCTGCTCCCGTGTATGGAATGCGTTGACTGCAAAAAGGGGGATTTCTCTCTCTGCAAACACTACTCTTTTATCGGAAGCAGGCAGCAGGGAAGCTTCGCGGATTATGTGGTGATTCCCGAAATCAACGCCGTTAAATATGATTCATCCGTGCCCTATGTGCAGGCGGCGATGTTTGAGCCTTCAACAGTCGCGCTTCACGGTCTGCTTCACGCCGAGTATAAAGGAGGAGGCACGGTCGCTGTGCTTGGCCTCGGAACAATAGGCATTTTCACGCTGCAGTGGGCAAAAATCCTCGGAGCGGAGAAGACGGTTGCGTTTGATATTGACGAAAGCCGCCTTGAGCTCGCGAAGAGGATGGGCGCCGACGAAGTTATCAACACGCTCACTCCCGGTTTCAGGGATAAAGCCGCGGAAATCACGGCGGGCAGAGGCTTTGATGCCGTCTTTGAGGCGGCGGGCAGCCCCGTAACGATGAAAATGGCTTTTGCCCTCGCGGGCAACAAAGCGAAGCTCTGCTTCATAGGCACGCCGCATACCGATATGACCTTCACCCCCGCCGAATGGGAGAATCTCAACAGAAAAGAATTCACCCTTACGGGCAGCTGGATGAGCTACTCGGCTCCGTTCCCCGGAATCGAGTGGAAAATGACCGCGAAATATTTCGGCACGGGCGAGCTGAAATTCGACCCGTCGTTTATATATAAAACCTTCCCGATGAGCGAGGCGGCGCAGGCGTTCGCGCTTTATAAAAATCCGTCTCAGGTTCACGGAAAAATAATGCTGATTAACGAATAAGGAGAAAATAAAATGAGTATTATCGACCCGAGCAAGGTACCGTCACGCCGCCTGTCAAACGGCGAAGAGATTCCCTGCATAGGTATGGGAACATTCGGCAGCGACCGCTTTACTCCCGAGCAGGTGAGCTCGGCGGTTGCGGGCGCAATCAGGGCGGGCTACCGTCTTTTTGACTGCGCGAGCGTTTACGGCAACGAAGATCTGATAGGAAAAGTATTTGAAGACGCGATAAAATCGGGCGAGGTTAAGCGCGAGGAGCTCTTTATCGCCTCAAAGGTATGGAACGATATGCACGGAAAAGGCGACGTGCTTCTCTCCTGCGCAAAATCCCTGCGTGACCTCAGGCTCGACTACCTCGATTTTTATTTCGTTCACTGGCCCTTCCCGAATTATCACGCTCCCGGATGCGACGGCGACTCGAGAAACCCCGACAGCAAGCCGTTTTCCGTCGATGAATTCATGGCAACCTGGCGTCAGATGGAGCGACTTCACGATATGGGGCTTGTAAAGAATATCGGTATGAGCAGCATGACGATACCGAAGCTCGAGGCCGTTTTGCCCCTTTGCAGAATCAAACCGACCGTAATCGAGATGGAGCTTCATCCCTGCTTCCAGCAGCCCGAATTATATGATTATGTCGTCGCTCACGGTATTCAGCCCATAGGCTTCTGCCCGATAGGCAGCCCGACCAGACCGGACAGGGACACAACCCCGGACGATGTCGCCGATATTCGGGTACCCGAGCTTGTTGAAATCGCGAAAAACCACGGCGTTCATCCCGCTGTAATCTGCCTCAAATGGGCAGTCCGGCGCGGTCAGATTCCGATTCCGTTTTCAATTTATGAAAACGAATACATTTCAAATCTGCGCTGCACGGTTGAGGACCCGCTCACCGATGAGGAGATGGAAACTCTGCGCGGAGTTGACAGAAACTGCCGTCTGATAAAAGGTCAGGTATTCCTCTGGCCCGGCGCGCAAAGCTGGCACGACCTCTGGGACGAGGACGGCACCATAACAAAATAACCGCCGTTTTTTAAAGCGGCAAAGAAGAGTTTAAATGTCAGATAAAAAATCATCCGGCGCCGGAGCCCTGCTTATCATTATTGCCGGTATATTCTGGGGCAGCATGGGCATATTCGTAAGGCGCCTCAACACTTTCGGCTTCACGTCAATTCAGATAGTTTCAATACGCATAACCCTAGCGGCAATCGTATTCGCCGCTCTGATGCTTATAAAAGACCGCGGCAGCGGCCGCCCCGCCCCGCGCGATATACCGCTTTTCCTGGGCCTCGGCCTCGGAAGCATACTGTTTTTTACGGTCTGTTATTTTACGGCAATCACGATTCTGCCGCTTTCGACCGCGGCGATTCTTCTCTACACCTCTCCCGTGTGGATTATGCTCATGTCGGTTGTGTTTTTCCGCGAGAGGCTGACCGCAAAAAAGCTGATTGCCCTCGCTCTCGCCTTCGGCGGCTGCGTTCTCGTCTCGGGTATCTCGGGCGGTCACCTGACGGCGGCGGGCCTTCTGACAGGTCTCGGCGCGGGGGTCGGATACGGTCTTTACAGCATACTCGGTACCGTAGCTCTCAGGCGATACTCCCCCTATACGGTTACGGCCCTGACGTTTCTGACGGCGGCCGCGGGCTCCTGGATTATCTGCAATCCCAAGGATATGATACAGAAATTCATATCATCCGGGAATCCGCTGAATCTGTTTCTCTTCTGCTGTCTGACGGCGCTTGTCACCGCCGTGATTCCCTTCCTCACCTATACGCTCGGCCTTCGCACGGTTGAGGCGAGCAAGGCGGGAATTATCGCAACAGTCGAGCCGATGGTCGCAACTCTTATCGGAATAATCGTCTTTAAGGAAAAGCCGACAGCCCTATCGGCGGCGGGAATTCTCCTGATATTGATTGCGGTAATCATCCTGAATCTGAGCCGGGGACAAAAGCCCGGCGTCAATGAAAAAACGGATAACAATATTTGAATCAAGCCTGCGGGTATCATCCGCAGGCTTTTTTATATTCGCAGGCAGCCCGTTTTATACCCTCAGTCTCATTTTGCCAATCCCTGCAACAAAAAGCGGTAATTATTACACTAATGTATGGTTTGCACAATAAAATATATAATAGTTTGTGCACGTTCAATAATTATTCGCAATTTGTTCACATATTGTTTACAGTAGAAAAAATCACATTCCGCGCTTTTGAGGTGTGTTATTAACGTAACGGGTTTGAGGTGATTATCATCAATACGGCAGAAAAACAGCAGATAAGAGATGTGGATAAAAGATATATCGAAATGGCGGTGGAAAAATACGGCACCATGCTCTTCCGCCTTTGTCTGACGCTCGTCAAAGACTATGACGACGCGGAGGACGCCGTTCAAGATACATATATAAAGTATCTCACCAAGGCGCCGCAATTCAATGACTCCGAGCACGAAAAGGCCTGGCTCATAAGAGTTGCGACGAATATCTGCAAGAATATGATTCGTTTCAGAAAAAGAAACTCTTCACTCTGCCTCGAAGAAATCGGGGAAATAGGCGTGAGCGAGACCGACAGCGGTATCTTTGAGGCGATAATGTCCCTGCCCGCTAAATACAAGCTGGTTATGGATCTTCACTATATCGAAGGATATACGGCAAGCGAGATATCGGCCATAACCGGAGTCAACGCCGACGCGGTGCGAAAGCGCATGCAGAACGGCAGAAAGCTTTTGAAAAAAACATTGGAGGAAGCGGAATTATGACAAACAGAGAATGCATTGAAGAATACAAGAGAGTTATGAACAGCGTCACTCTCCCCGAGGAGCTCGGAAGCAATATCATCGCGAAATCCGGCCGCGAGGTTTTAGCCGGCGGCACAAAGTATATCAGAGCGGTGGTCGCCTTTTCGGGTATAGCCGCGGTCGCGGCGGGCATCGGCGCGATAGCCCTTCTCAATAAAAGATTCGGAGATTAATCGGAGGCAGTGATGAAAATCGGACTTGATGTCGGCTCAACCACTCTCAAGTGCGTTGCGGTCGATGACAGCGGAAAAATCGTTTATAAAAATTATCTCAGGCATTTTTCGCAGATAACGGCAAAATCGGCTCAGCTCCTCAGGGAGATTTCAGACCGGTTCCCCGAAACCGAAAAAGCCTGCATAGTTGTTTCCGGCTCAGCCGGTATGGGCTTTGCCCGTCAGCTCGCTCTGCCTTTTGTTCAGGAGGTTTACGCCACGAGAATCGCCGTGAAAAAGCTTCTCCCCGACACCGATACCGTTATCGAGCTCGGAGGAGAGGACGCAAAAATTCTCTTTTTCACCGGCGGCACCGAGGTCAGGATGAACGGCTCCTGCGCAGGCGGAACGGGCGCATTTATTGACCAGATGGCCGCTCTGCTCGGCGTTGAAACGCAGGATATGAATTCGCTCGCTGAGCAGAGTGAGAAGATATATACCATAGCTTCGCGCTGCGGAGTTTTTGCAAAATCAGATATTCAGCCCCTTCTCAATCAGGGGGCAAAAAAGAGCGATATAGCCGCGAGCATATTCAAGGCGGTTGTCAATCAGACTGTCGCGGGGCTGTCGCAGGGCAGACCGATAGCGGGGAATGTCGTCTATCTCGGCGGACCTCTCTCATTTCTGCCGGAGCTTCGCAAAAGCTTTGACGAAACGCTCGGTCTCAAAGGAATCTGCCCCGAAAACTCGCTCTATTATGTCGCTATGGGCTCCGCCTTCTCACCGGAAGAAGAGGAGCGCGGCCTTGCCGATGTCATAGAAGAGATAGAAAAATACAAATCCGACAAGGGATATATAAGCTGCCCTCCCCTTTTCTCATCCGGAAAGGAATATGAGGAGTTTAAGCTGCGCCACTCGCGCGAGACCGTCGGTTTCAGCGAAAACGCCGCCCCCGGCGACAGGCTGTTTCTCGGCATAGACGCCGGCTCCACGACAATCAAATGCGCAGTAATCAATGATAAATACGAAATAGTATTCAGCAGATATATGTCAAACAGCGGGAATCCCATCCCCGCCGTGAAGGAATTTCTCTCCGATTTCTACAAAAAATACCCCGGCTGCCGCATTGAATACTCGGCGGTCACGGGCTACGGCGAGGAGATTATCAAAAACGCTTTTGACGCGGATGCCGGCGTTGTCGAAACCATCGCGCATTTCACCGCGGCGAAGCGCTTCAGACCCGATGTTGACTTCATCATCGATATCGGCGGTCAGGATATAAAATGCTTCAAGATAAGAAACAACGCCATTGACAATATCTTCCTCAACGAGGCCTGTTCCTCGGGCTGCGGTTCGTTCCTGCAGTCCTTCGCGCTCGCGTGGAATTATTCGATAGAGGATTTCGCGAAGCTCGGCCTCTTTGCGGAAAAGCCCGTTGACCTCGGCTCAAGATGCACCGTCTTTATGAATTCCTCTGTAAAGCAGGCTCATAATGACGGCGCGACCACCGAGAA
>CACZTQ010000141.1 GCA_902784155.1 Oscillospiraceae bacterium | reverse complement strand
TTAAGCGGCTTCGCGAGCTCGCTCATTGTGGTTTTCTTTGCCATCAGAACCTGCATCATCTTGAGCGAGGTCATTATTCCGTCGCCGGTCGTCGCGTATTTTGAAAAGATAATATGGCCGCTCTGCTCGCCGCCGAGGCAGTTGTTGTGCTCCGCCATATATTCATAGACATATTTGTCGCCGACAGCCGTCTTTGCGTAGTCGATGCCTATCTCGTCAAACGCTTTGTAGAGGCCGAAATTCGACATTACGGTTGTGACGACCGTGTTGTTGAAGAGCTTGTCTCTCTCCTTCATATATCTTCCGTATATGTAGAGAATATGGTCGCCCGTGATAACGTTGCCCTTCTCGTCAACGCACAGGCATCTGTCCGCGTCTCCGTCATAGGCGAAGCCGACATCAAAGCCGTTTTCGACGACGAATCTGCACAGCCCCTCTATGTGGGTTGAGCCCGCGTTTTCGTTTATATTGAGACCGTCGGGGTTTGCGTTTATGACCGCCGTGGTGGCGCCGAGAGCCTCAAATACCGATTTCGCGATATTCCAGGTGGAGCCGTTTGCGCAGTCGAGAGCAACCTTCTTCCCTTTGAAGGAATATACTCCGAGAGAGATAAGATAGCCGATGTATCTGTTTCTGCCCGAGACATAGTCAACGGTCTTGCCTATGGCGCTTCTCTGCGCGAAGGGGAGGGTATCGTATTTCTCGCCGAAAACCTCGAGCTTCCCGTCAAGATAATCTTCAATCAGGGCGATGGTCTCATCGTCCATTTTTATCCCGTCGCGGTTAATCAGCTTGATACCGTTATCATAATACGGATTGTGGCTTGCGGATATCATTATTCCGCAGTCGAATTCGTCTATCTTTGTAACATAAGCCACATTGGGTGTTGTGGTGACGTGGAGCATATACGCGTCCGCTCCCGAGGCGGTGAGTCCCGCGATGAGGGAGTATTCAAACATATAGCTTGAGCGTCTGGTATCTTTGCCTATGACTATTTTTCCCGGTTCGTCGATGCCGTTTCTCTTGTTGAGCTCAGTGTAGTACCAGCCGAGAAATCTGCCGGTCTTGTATGCGTGGTCGGCTGTGAGGACCTTGTTTGCCTCGCCTCTGAAGCCGTCCGTGCCGAAATATCTTCCCATTGTTTACCTCATTTTGACAACTTTGCCGCTGCCTTTGTAGATTATATTTTCGCCGATAACGCCTCTGACGGATGACAGAGGATATACCCTCGAATTTCTGCCGATGACAGTGCCCGGATTCAGCACGCAGTTGCAGCCGATTTCAACGCTGTCGCCGAGAATCGCGCCGAATTTTTTAAGGCCTGTCTCAATGTTTTTGAATTGATTCTTTATCACTATCGGGGTTTTATCCTGCTTCACGTTTGAGGTGACCGCCCCCGCGCCCATGTGGGCCTTGTAGCCGAGGATGCTGTCGCCGACATAGTTGAAATGCGGCACCTGCGCCCCGTCAAAGATTATCGCGTTTTTGACCTCAACGCTGTTTCCGATAACGCAGCCCTCGCCTATAAGAGCGCTGCCTCTTATGAAGGCGCACTGGCGCACCTCGGTATCCCTGCCGATGATGCAGGGCGCGCCTATGTATGCGCTCGGGAAAATCCTCGCGCTTTTATGCACCCACACATCGGGTGAAATTTCTTCGTATTCATCGCGGTCGAGCGTCCCGGCGAGCCTGAGAATCTCATCCTTTATCCCGGTGAGAGCCTCCCAGGGATGCTCGAATCCGGCGAGATAATCGCCCGCGAGAGTGTGCTCAAGCGATAAGAGTGTGTTTGTTTCTAACATAGGACCTCCGTCAGTCAGTATTCAGAGCCGCCTCTTTTTCTTCAACGGCTTTGCGTCTCTCAAAGAGCTCCGCCTCGATTCTCATCCGCTCTTCCTTGTCGTCCCTGACAAAGGAAATGATGATTGTATAAAGGGTTGCTCCTATAACGGGGCCGAGCATGAATATCGGCCACTGCCATTTCATATAGGTCGGATTCTGGTCGAAGTTTTTGCGGTTTGAATCGTGACCGAGTATCGAGAGCACCCAGCCGTTTATTATCTGCACCGTCGCGGATGAGAGCTTCGAGATGAAATTCTGCATCGAGAATGAGATGCCCTCGGTCCTTTTGCCGGTCTTGTATTCCACATAGTCTATGGAATCCGCCGTCAGCGCGCGGTGGGCGATATCCATTGAATTCATCGGGATTGTCGCTATGCTGATGAGGACCATTGTCGTGATTATCTGAGAGGGCGAGTTGAATCCCACGAAGTAGGATAACACCCTGCAGACTATATTGCTGACCTGGGCTATGATGAGAAGACGCTTCATTCCGCCTATCTTATCGGCTATCCTTGTGGCGAAGAGCATCGCCACGGCGCCGACGGCGCCCGTCAGGAATGTGTAGAATACCTGCATATTGCCGTAGCCGATTTTTGTGAAGCCCAGGTTATAGACCTCTCTGCTCTCAAAGAAATAAACCCAGGGGATAATGGTGTTGAAGACATCCTTGCAGTATCTCGCGAGCGAGATGAGAAGCAGGGTCCTGTTGTGGCGCAGGACGAATATGGCTTCGAGCAGGCTCTCTTTGCTCTGCTCTGTCTCGACCGCCTCTTTCATCCTGTGGGCGGACATCGACATCAGCTCTCCGCCGAGGCCGAATAAGACCGCGAACAGGGCGAATACCGTTATCGTATTCATCCCCGCGCCCTCGACGGCGCTCCTGAAGGTCGGGAAAAGGCCGGCTACCGTGCCGCCCGCTCCCGCTCCTATGGAGACCCACTGGGATACGCGGCTCCTCTCCTCCGAGTGAGGCGAAGAGACGGCTACAAGCCCCCAGAGGGCGACATCCTGGAATGAATAGAATAAATCCCAAAGCAGATATGCTGCGCAGACTATCGCGATAAACGCGCCGTTGCTCATTTTGAGGGGCAGGAACATCGCCATTGACAGCAGACCGATAATCGGCGGCGTAATCAGCAGTATTGGCCTTAATTTCTCGCCGCTTCTGAAGCGGTGCTTATCGACCATTGCTCCGACAATCGGGTCGTTTATCGAATCCCATATCCTCGAAACGCCCGTGATGATACCCGAGAGCTTCGGTGAGATTCCTCTTACATATTCGAGATAATAGAAGAGCCAGCCCGAAATGTAACCGTATGAGATATTCTGACCGGCCAGACCGATTGAGTAAGAAATCAGCCTGCCTGTTTTAACGTATTTTTTTGCCGGCTCCTGTGAGGGAATTTCGCGCGCAGGTTCTGTGTTCATATTATCACCTGTTTCATTATTCGGCTGCCGCGCTTTCGCCTTCGGCCATCTTTGCGTTGCTGCTTCTTATATAAGCGTAAACGGGCTCGAGCTTCTCCTTGGTGAGAGGAAATATAACGTAAAGAAGGAAAATAAGGGTGTATGTGACAGCGGGGATAATCGTGCAGACCTTGAGTATCCCTTCGCTGACACCGGGCACAAAGCCCGCGTTTGCCATTGTTTCCGCGTTGTATCCTATTTTGCCCAGCAGCATCAGTCCGCCGTAGTCAGCGGCTGTCTGGCCGAGCTTCCTGCAGAAGGTGTAAACGGCGTAGATTGCGCTCTCGCTCTTGATATGGGTCTTGAATTCCTGGAAGTCGATGACATCCGCGACAACCGCCCAGTTGGTGATTGAGATAAACGAATATCCGAATCCGATGACAAAGAGCAGGGCGATGAAGAGGCCGGGGTTATTCTGCGAGGGCTTGAGAATATATGTGAGAATCGCGGCCGCCGCTGCGAAGAAACCGCCGAATGCGCTCAGCTCCTTCTTGCCGAATCTTCGCACAAGCTTCGGGACAAAGGGAATCATTATCGCCATGGGCAGATACTGCGCTATGGTACCGAGCACCGAGAGATCCGTGTTGCAGAAGTAATTCTTATAGAGATACTGGTTGAGCGAAGCGAACTGAAGCTGACCGCTGATGAGAATACCCGTGAGAGCGAGAATGACGAAGGGCTTGCTTTTGAGCATTCCGAGATAGGTCT
>CACZTQ010000140.1 GCA_902784155.1 Oscillospiraceae bacterium | reverse complement strand
GCCTGGGCAAACAGCGGCGACAGATACATAATCGAGGATGATTTTGACAGCGAGCTGCGTTTCGGCGGCAGACCTCTTCCTCCGCTTCAGACGCTTGACACGCAGGGAAAAGTCATTTATATAAACACCTTCTCAAAAACCATTTCTCCCTCGCTGAGAATCGGCTATATGATTCTGCCCGTTCCTCTGGCAAAAAGATACGGGGAGCTGTTTTCGTTCAACGCCTGCACCGTCCCCTCGTTTGAGCAGTACACTCTGTCGGAATTCATAGAGAAAGGGTATTTTGAGAGACATATAAGCAGGACTAAAAAATACTATGAGCTCCTGCGAAAGTCTCTGCTCGAAGAATACCGGCTTCACGGTCTGAGCAAAAAAACAAAGCTGATAGAGGCGGACGCCGGTCTTCATTTCATTCTGAAACTCAAAACGCGCAAAGGAGAAAAGCAGATAAAAGACGAGCTTGCGGCGAAAGGAATCAAGGCCGCTTTCATATCTGAATACTGCCACGCGCCCTCGGCGATACCGGGACGTTATAAGCACAATCTGCTCATCAATTACTCGGGCATTGACCCCGAAAAATTCAGAACGGTTCTTGACACCGTTTATGAAATCACGGAGGAAGAAAAATGAGAATCAAAGCTTATCACAAGGATCTGAATACTCTTCACATAAACTGTGAGGACCCCCGCTCGTATTATATTCCATACGAAACCGAGGAGAAGGCTCTCGCGGGAGACAGAAACGCCTCCGGATTCTTTACGCTTCTCAACGGCGAATGGGATTTTAGCTTTTATTCTTCCTTTGAGGATGTCGGCGACGACTTCCCTTACTCGCCGCTGAACGAAAAAATCGCGGTGCCCTCCTGCTGGCAGACATATACGGACAGAGGCTATGACCCTCCGCTTTACAGCAATCTCCGCTACCCATTCCCGGTTGACCCTCCGTATCTCCCGGCGGAGAATCCCTGTGGCCATTATTCGAGGAAATTTGATTTTTCAAAAAAAGAAGGCAAAAAGTATTTCATAAACTTTGAGGGTGTTTCATCCTGCTTCTATCTCTTTATAAACGGCAGCTTCGTATGTTACAGCCAGGTCTCTCACTGCACGAGCGAAGCCGGCATTACGGATTATCTGCTCGACGGGGAAAACAGGATTGATGTGCTTGTAGTCAAATGGTGCGATGGCAGCTATCTCGAGGACCAGGATATGTTCCGCCTCTCGGGAATTTTCAGGGATGTCTATATCCTCGAGAGAGATGGTAACGCCCTGCGCGATATTTATGTGAGATACACGCTCACGCCCTCTTATGACAGGGTCGAAGTCCGTATAGAAAGCGCGGGCTTTGACTCTGCGGCGCTGTATTCGCCCGGCGGAGAAAAGACTGAGCTTGATTCAGCTGTCTTTGAGATTGAGAATCCCCTGCTGTGGAGCTCCGAAACGCCTTATCTCTATAAACTGATTATCCGGAGCGGGAGCGAATTCATCCCCGTGACGGTCGGATTCAAAGATATAGAATTTGACGGAAACGTCGCTCTCATCAACTCAAAGCCCGTAAAGCTTTACGGCATCAACCGCCACGACAATAACCCGCGCACGGGCTACTGCGTGACGGTCGAGGATATGAAACGCGATATTTTCCTTATAAAACAGGCAAACTGCAACACGGTGAGGACCTCTCACTATCCCAACAGCCCGCTGTTTGCGGAATTATGCGACAGATACGGCATAATGCTCGTTGACGAGGCAGATATCGAAACGCACGGTATGGGATTCGAATACAAAGACACCTGGGACTGGATGCGCTGGTCAAAGCTTTCGACCGATGACGAATGGGAGGAAAGCTACGTTGACAGGGCAAAGCGGCTGTTTGAGCGCGATAAAAACCGAGCTTGCGTGATAATGTGGTCGCTCGGCAACGAATCGGGATGCGGAAAGAATCACAGGGCAATGAGAAGATACATAAAGAGCCGCGACAACAACGCCGTCGTGCACTATGAGAATTCTCATCTTGAATTCAAGGCCGTGCCCGAGGGAGAGAATTTCTCCGACATTTCGGATGTCGAGAGCAGGATGTATTCCTCTCTCGAATACACGCGTGATTACGCGGAGAATCCCGCTTCGGCAAAGCCTTTCTTCTTCTGCGAGTACGCTTGCTCAATGACAACCGGCGACGCTCACGCCCACGCGGATTTATTCAGGAAATACCCCGCGATATGGGGCGGATGCTTCTGGGAATTCTCCGACCACGCGATTGAGACCGCTCCCGGGAAATACAGATACGGCGGCGACTTCGGCGACGAGCCCAACGACGGCATCTGCTGCATTGACGGCGCGGTATTCCCTGACAGGACTCCCCGCCCCGGCTACTTTGATATCAAAAAGGCGTATGAGCCGTTTGAATGCTCTTTTAAAGACGGAAGGCTGACCGTATTCAACAGAAGATATTTCACATCTCTCGACGATATGTATATCCGCGCCGACCTTGAGGCTGACGGCGAATTGATTGCTTCACGTGTGATTGACATTGACGGGATTGCGCCTCAGACTTCGGAAACATTCGACACGGGCTTTGAAATTCCCGGCGGTGCAAACGTTTTCCTGACCGCGTATCTTATCCTCAAAGAGGACAGCGAATGGGCTGAAAAGGGATTTATTGCCGGATTCTGCCAGTTTGAGCTCTCCGACAGGGAGAAAACGCCTTCTTTCCCGGACGGTCCCTTTGAATGTGAGGACGGCGGGAGATACTTACGGGCAAAATGCGGAAACACGGTTTTCACGCTCGACAAGCCCTTCGGCGAAATCACTTCAATAAGGGCTGGCGAAAAGGAAATGCTCCTCTCTCCCCTTCGCATCAATCTGTGGAAGGCTCCGGGCAATAACGAGAGAGAAAAGGCGGACGAATGCAAATCCGCGTCAATCGACACCGCTCTCACGCTGATTAAATCCTGCGAGGTGAATATCCGCGAAAGCTGCGCGGAATGCGTGTTTGAATGCAGTGTCGGCGGCGCGTCGGTGCTCCCCGTGCTCAGCGGAAGGCTCATTTACAGATTCCTTCCCGCAGGGGCCGAGGTGCGTTTTGAAGGAGAAACGAGAAGCCTTCTCGGAGAAATGGAAATACGCCTGCCCCGCTTCGGCTTTATGCTCACCATGCCCGGCGAATACAACAGAATGACTTATTTCGGCAAGGGCCCGGGCGAGGCCTACGCCGACAGGCACAGGGCGCAGAGATACGGCAGATTCACAGCCGGCACCGTTTCGGATTTTGTTCCTTATATAAAGCCCATAGAAAACGGAGCCCACTTCGGCACAAGGGAGGCCCGCGTATATAACGAAAACGGAAGCGGTCTTGAGTTTATTCCTCTCACACAGAAGGATTTCTTATTCGGCGCCTCTCCCTACACTCCCGCAGAAATCGAAAAAACGCTCCACAATGACGAGCTCCCCGCGCCGTCGGTCACAAACGTTTATCTCGACCGAGGTATGGATATCCGCGGAGGCAGAGGAGTTTTTGAGGAGCTTGAGCCCGAGAGAAAATGGGAAAACGGACCGGTGGGATTCGGCATCTTCATAAAGGCGGTTTAAAGGGAATTTTCTCTTTACAAGCCATATATATAAATGTATAATTATAATAACAACCGGGGCACCGCCCCGCAGACGGAGGTTAAACTATGGCAAAAATAATCGGCGCTTCAGTGAAAAATATCCCCTGGCAGGAAAAGCCCGAGGGATACCGCTACCCGGTCTGGAG
>CACZTQ010000139.1 GCA_902784155.1 Oscillospiraceae bacterium | reverse complement strand
TCTTTATCTTTTTGTCTTCGACGGGCATTACCACGGCCTTTATGTATTTCCCCGACTTGTCGAGGGAAACAACCCTTGCCCTCGATATTCCGTGAATCGAAATATGAATAAGGCCCGGTCTCATAGGTACGCGGAGCACCTGGTCGATGTCGGCTATGACGCCCGTCCTGTAAACTCCGTCGATACCGGGTATATCGTCGGACAGCGTCTTCTGCGCGACAAAGAACACCTGTGTCTTATCTTTAACTGCCTGATTGACAGACGCTCTCGTCATCTCTCTCGCAACGTCAAAGTGAAGATACTGGTCGGGAAAAATGACCAGCCCTCTGAGCGTCACGGCAGGCAGGGTTATGTATTTTTCTTCTCTTTTCATGGTATTGCTTTATCCTTTCGGGTTTTCGGTATCTCTCTGCTTTCGCAGATACGCTCCGGCGGGAACATCTCTCCCGCATTCAAAAGTGAATTTCATCATAGGATGAGGAGCGTTGTCAATAAGCTCTCCCTCTTCATTTTTAAGATTTCTGACCGTTATTATATAGGGCTCTGTGCCTTTGGTCATAACCTCGAGCTCATCGCCCTCAAAAAATCTGTTTCGCTGTATTCCGTAAAGAATGCCGTTTTCGAATTTTTCCGCGACGGCGGCGACATCCCATCTGCGGACATATCCGCCCTCATAGTAAATCTGAGCGTCGTCGAGCGGCGAGGAAAAATAGAATCCGGTGCAGTATTCCCTGTGGCTGATTTTATAAAGCTCGTCAACCATCCATTTCTCGGGTCTGAAATTTATATCAAAGCCGCTCTTTTCAAATGCGTCAAGAGCGCATCTGTAAGCGTTGACGGTGACGGCGGTGTAGTAGGCGGATTTGGCTCTTCCCTCTATTTTGAAGCTGCCGACTCCCGCCGCGTAAAGCTCGGGTATATGCTCTATCATACACATATCCCGCGAATTCATAATATATGTCCCGCCCTTATCCTGCTCGACGGGGAAATACTCTCCCTCGCGCTTTTCCTCGGTCAGGGCATATTTCCATCTGCAGGGCTGGGCGCAGTCTCCGGCATTTGAATCCCTGCCCGTGAGATAATTCGAGAGCAGGCATCTGCCGCTGAAAGAAACGCAGATTGCGCCGTGAACAAAGCACTCAATCTCGAGCTCTTTGGGAGTTTTGGCTCTTATCTCCGCGATTTCTTCGAGCGAGAGCTCCCTGGCGGTAACTATCCTCTTCGCGCCGCAATCGTGAAAATATCTCGCGGCGGCGTAATTGGTTATTCCCTCCTGCGTGGAAATATGAATATCGACACCGGGAGCGTATTTAAGAGCAGCCTGCATCACTCCGAGGTCGGTGATTATAAGGCAGTCAACTCCGCAGTCCTTTGCGAATTCAAGAAATCCGGGCAGCTCTTCAACCTCGCGGTTTCTCGGCAGGATATTGCATGTAAGGTGAACTCTGACGCCCCGCGCGTGAGCGTATTCGCAGGCCCTTCTCAGAGCGTCACCCGCAAAATTCGCGGCCGCGGTACGCATACCGAATTTATCGGCGCCCAGATAAACGGCGGACGCTCCGTATTCAATTGCGCTCTGAAGGCTCTCCTCTTCGCCTGCCGGAGCAAGCAGCTCGGGCAACGGGTACATCATGGCTATCTCCTCAGCTGTTATTGGCGCGAAGGACTTTGTTTGCGTTCGCGTCGTGCTCCGCCTGTGTTGAGGCAAGATAAATCTTGCCGTGCTTGTCGTGGCGGAAGAAATAATAATTGGTCTGGTCGGGATTGAGGGCCGCCTTTATGGCATCCTCGCCGGGGTTGCAGATAGGTCCGGGAGGCAGGCCCTGATTCGAATAGGTATCGTATTTGGACATGTAGAGCACGGCCTGGTTTGCCGTGACTTCGGGTTTGATGTAATTGGTAATGTAGGTGGTGGTTGAATCGCAGTTGAGAGTCGGCCACGAGGCGCTTCTCTTGAGTCTGTTGTGAATAACGGACGAAATGACTCCCATCTGCTCCGTGTTTGCCGCCTCGCGCTGAATTATCGAGGCGATGGTGATAATCTCATCCTTGGTGAAGCCGAGCTCATCCGCCTGCTTCTGATACTCGTCGGTCCACTCGGTCTTGAATTCATCGAGGAATTTGCGTATGACGCTGTTGGCGTCGCTGTCAACAAAGAATTCGTAAGTGTTGGGGTAGAGATAGCCTTCAAGCTTGAAGGTCCTTGAGGCGGGAGCGTTGATTTCGCGCAGGAAATCATACTCAAACTCGGTGCCCGCGACGGAATTCATGAATTTCTTTTTATTGCATACGCCGAATTTATCGAGGCGCTCGGCAATCTGGGTAATGCTCCAGCCCTCGGGTATCGATACCATGACGGTATCCTTGCCGGTCTGAATATCCTTGAATCTTGTAAGATAGCCCTCAACGCCCATATCCCTGCTGACGTCGTAGATGCCGCTCTTATAATCGGTGCTCTTGTGAAGAAGAGTGGTTATGAGCCTGCAGTAGCCCTTGCAGAAGAGCTTCTGCTTTATAAGCCCCGCGTCGGAGAGAATATCGAGTATCTGGTCGGTGGTGGCGTTGAGCGGGATTGTGACGGTTACAGATTCGTCGCTTCTGTTGAAGGCGAGAACATCGTTAAGGCAGCTGAGCGCATAAGCGGAAAGACCGGCGGTGAGGATAAAGACAACAGCGAGGAAGAGAGCGGCGGCGGAGCGTCCCCTCTTCTTTTTCTTCTTTTTGCCCTGTTCTTTGGGAGCGGGCTTCGGAGGCTCGTTTCTCACGGGCTTCATCGCCGAAAAATATACTTCGCCCTTATATTCCGGATTCTCGTTTTCGGGCTCAAAGGTAAGGAGATCCTCCTCCTCGTCAATCTGAACCTCAAACTTATGCCTGTCGGATGCCGGACTGAATTCGGGAACCGAAGGCGACTGCGCCTGTTTATTCCTGCGCAGGGAATCGAGCTCGTCGGGCTTCATATAATCCTCATCCGAGATTGTGACCCTGAACGGCTTCTTCGGTCTGTTGTTGAAATCTTCGGGCACTCAGCTCACCTCTTTACACACAGTCTGCGTAATATACATATCGACTATTATATCGTGATCCTCACGGGGCAGCTCCCGCGAGAGAGTTTCGTCAAAGCAAACCGCAACGGAGAAAACCTCTCTGTGCGAGCCTAAAAATCTGTCATAATAACCGCCGCCGTTCCCGAGACGAACTCCCGTCTCATCAACGGAAACGCAGGGGGTTATGCAGATGCAGGATGAAAAATCCGAGACGGTTCCGCCGCGGCGGGGAGCGGTGGGAATACCGTATGCCCCGGGCACAAGCGAATTCACGGAATCAATATATCCGAAAGTCATCTCTCCGCGCGAAATGACGGGCACGGCGACCTTTTTGCCCTCACGCAGAGCCGCGGTGATAAATTCCCTCGTTGCGGGCTCCGAGCCGACGGAGACATAGCAGAGGACCGTCTCGCTCCCGGCGTATTGCTCAAGCGCTCTCACGCGGCGGAAAATCTCCGCGCCGGCGCTGCTTCTCACTTCTTCCGGAATCCTGTCTCTGAGACCTGTCAAACGCTCTCTGAGCTCTTTCTTGTCTATCTGTAACATTCAAGTGTACCTCTCAGTTCGTCGGCGAAGGCTTCGCCTTTGAAATATGCGGCAATCGCAAGGCCGAATTCAACCGCGCTGCCCATTCCCTTAGCCGTGATGACATTCCCGTCGGTCACGACATATTTATCCGAAACGAACGCCCCCTCGAGATACTTCTCGAATCCGGGGTAGCAGACGGCGGATTTGCCTTTGAGCATTCCCCTCTTGCCGGGAATCATCGGAGCGGCGCAGATGGCGGCCACAAGCTTCCCCTGAGAGGAGCAGAATTCAAGAGCCTCGGCAACCCTTTCGCTGTTTTCGAGATTGAGAGTGCCGGGCATACCGCCGGGCAGAATCACTCCGTCAAGTCCCGTGAGCGTTGCCTGCTCCGTATCCATATCGCAGTTAACCGAAATCTTATGCGCGCCTGTAATATGCCTTGAGCCGACACCGACGCTTCTGACATCTATACCGGCCCTTCTGATAACGTCGAGGCAGGCTATCGCCTCGGTCTCTTCAAATCCGGGAGCAAAAAACATATAGAGCATATTTTTACCTCACGCAAAAAGATTTTTTATCGAATCATAAAGAATATTGTTGATTTCCTCCGGGGAGAGAGGCTCGCCCTCACGGGCGCAGGAGATTCTGATCCACCCTTGCTTCTTGCAGACATAGTCGGCCGCCTCGCGGCATCTGATCAGATATTCGCGGTCTTTTTCGTGAATATCCTTTTTGCTCTCATCGCCCTCATATCTCTGAGTCATAAGCTTCTGGGAAACCTCGACGGGCATATCGAGATAAATGACGGCGTCGGGTCTCGGGATTCCGAGCTTCTCATATTCGAAATCATCGAGCCAGGCAAGATAGGAATCCCACTCCGCAGCGGGAGTCTTGGTCAGCTGATGATAGGCGTTTGAGGTTGTGTATCTGTCGGCAAGGATGATTCCGCCGCCGAGATAATCCTCTTTCCAGTAGCAGTTGTAGCTGACGAATCTGTCAACGGCGTAAAACGACGAAGCTGCATAGGCGTTGACATCGCCCGGCTTATCGCCGAATCTTCCGGCAAGATACTGCTTGACGAGAATGCAGGCGTCGTCGTTGTAGTTGGGGAGCTTTATATGGGTAAAGCTCTTCCCATCGCGAGTCAGTCTGTCTTCAAGCAATTTTTCCTGTGTGGACTTTCCGCTTCCGTCAAGCCCTTCGATAACAACAAGCTTACCCTTCATTATACCCTCCGGAAAAGCGGCCCCGCCGGGCTCGCCTTCACGCTGAAATTTATAACAGCGCATTATATTCGCATTATAATTCAGTTTATTATAACAAAGACATATAAATAATTCAAGTATTAAATATTAACAAGATTGGTTGACTTTTATACAGGTAAGTAGTAAAATTAAATGAATAATTTTTATATGTATCAGAGGTAACATTTATGAAAATTGACAGACTTGTCGGAGAAAGATTCAAGGAGAAGCCCTCGGACTGCGTGGTTGACAGCCACGCGCTGATGATAAGGGGCGGTTATATGAAAGGCGTGGCAAACGGTATCTATTCATCCTATATGCCGCTCAAGCGTATAACCCAGAAAATCGAAAATATCATCCGTGAGGAAATGAACGCCATTGACGGCCAGGAGGTTCAGTTCCCCGTCGTAATGCCCGCGTCAATCTGGAAGGAAACGGGAAGATATGACAGCATCGGAAGCGAGCTTCTCAGATTCACCGACAGGAACGATATTCCCATGGTGCTCGGTATGACTCACGAGGAGGCTGCCGTTCAGCTCGTGAGAGACTGCGCCGGCACTTACACGAAATATCCGTTTATGATTTATCAGATTCAGACCAAATTCCGCGATGAGGCGAGACCGAGAGCAGGTCTTATCAGGGTGCGCGAATTCACAATGAAAGACGCGTATTCCTTCCACACCTCACAGGAGGATCTCGACAGATACTACAAGGTCTGCTATGACGCTTATAACAGAATCTTCGCGAGAGCCGGCGTTCCCGAGGTTATCACCGTTCAGTCGGATTCCGGTATCTTCGGCGGCAATGTTTCTCACGAATATATGCTCCTCACTCCCATAGGCGAAGACACTCTCGCAATCTGCGACAGCTGCGACTACAGCGCGAATATGGAAGCGGCTCAGAGCATAGTCGAAAACAAATGCGAGGGAGAGGACAGACCCCTCGAGCTTGTCAGCACACCCGGTATTCACACCATAGAGGATATCTGCAATTTCCTTCACACTCCCCTCGAGGAGAGCTGCAAGGCGGTTATCTATCAGAAGAACGCGGACGACAGCTTTGTCGTCGTATTCATCAGAGGCGACCTCGACGTAAACGAAACCAAGCTTACCAATTATCTCGGCGAAGCGGTCCATCCCGGAGAGGTGACGGACGGCTGCGGTCTCTACGCGGGATTCACCGGTCCTTACGGTCTCGATACGGAGAAATTCACCGTTCTCTATGATAAATCGCTTGAGGGCACCCACAATCTCTCCTGCGGAGCGAATCAGCCCGAGCATCATTACACCGGCCTCAAGATTTCAAGGGATATAGGCGATGTTGAATATATCGAGCTCGCCAAAATCAAGGAGGGCGGAATCTGCCCGAAATGCGGAAAGCACACCATTAAGCTCTCGCGCGGTATCGAGGTCGGAAACATCTTCCAGCTCGGAACAAAATACACCAAATCAATGGGTATGCAGTTCCTCGACAGCGAAGGCAACCTGCAGTATCCCATTATGGGCTGCTACGGCATAGGAGTCGGCAGACTCGCGGCTTCCGTATGCGAAGCGCACCACGACGATTACGGCCCGATATGGCCCATGAGCATCGCTCCCTGGCATGTTGAAATCTGCTGTCTCAGAGCCGATGACGACGAATGCAGAGGCGTATCCGACAAGCTCTATGAGGATATGAAGGCCGACAGAATGGAAGTCATCTATGATGACAGAAACATAAGACCGGGAGCAATGTTCTCCGACGCGGACCTTCTCGGAATCCCCGTGAGAGTGATAGTCAGCCCGAGAAACCTCGGCGAAGGCGTATGCGAGGTTGTCACGAGAGACAAGCAGATAAACGAGAAAGTTCCTCTTTCTGAAGTTATTGATTTCGTAAAGAAGATCATAAAAGACAGGCTCGACGAGCTTAACGGATAAACGCATCCTCTCTTAGCCGTAAACAGACAGCGAGAAAGGAATATTATATGAAGAAAGCGTATAAAGCAATCGGAATAACACTCGCGGCGGGCGCTCTCGCCGCAGGCGCGGCGGCATTGACAAAGAAGCCCTCGAAGCCGAAAGCGGCTCCGGCTCCCGTTTTGCCCCGCAAAAATTCCTCGCCTTTTGTCTTTGTTCACGGTCTCAACGGCTGGGGCGACGCGGAAGGCGTCAACGGAATTCTGCCCTACTGGGGAGCCACCTGCGGAGACCTGACGGAGTTTCTCGGCGCGAAAGGCTACGAATGCCTCTCGGCGTCGGTCGGCCCGGTATCAAGCGCGTGGGACAGAGCCTGCGAGCTCTACGCCCAGCTCGCCGGAACCGTTGTGGATTACGGCGAGGCTCACAGCAGGGCGCATAATCACAAGCGCTTCGGCAGGACTTATGACAAACCGCTGATTGAAGGCTGGGGCCGGGAGAATCCCGACGGGAGCATTAAAAAGATTCATCTCATCGGTCACTCATTCGGAGGTCCGACGGTGAGGCTTCTCGTTCACCTTCTCACCTACGGCTGCGAGGAGGAGGTCAAAGCGGCGGGAGACAGCGTCTCTCCCCTCTTTAAGGGCGGTCTCGGAGACTGCGTTGAGAGCGTGACCACGCTCTGCTCGCCTCACAACAGCTCCTCGATTTATAAGATGGTCAAAAGCTTCAGGCTTTATGATATGCTGCTGTATTTCTCCGCGATATACTGCGCGACTCTCGGCAGAAGCGGTCTTAACGGAAATATGGTCGATTTCCATCTTGAGCAGTTCGGGCTGACAAACACGCCCGGCGGAAAAGACGCCGACTCATATAAGAAGGCGGTGCACAGATTCCTCAACAACAGCGAAGACACGTGCGAGTTCGATATGCTTCCGGAAAACGTTGACAGATTCAACAAAACCGTAAAGCTGAATCCCGACGTTTATTATTTCTCTTACGCGTTTGACTCAACGCGCAAAGACAGACTTACGGGGCTGACGATGCCTATTCTCCGCTCAAACCCCGTCATCGCGCCGCTCGGTTACTGGATTGCTCATCAGAAGGAATTCACAAACGAAATCACCGGGCAGCTCTATGACGACGAGTGGAGGCCCAACGACCTTCTCTGCAACACGATATCCGAAAAATATCCCTTCACCGACCCTCACGCCGACTTTGACGGCGAAGGAATACCGGCAAAGGGAATATGGAACGTGATGCCCGTGCAGAAGGGCGACCACGGCACGGCAATCGGCCTGTTTGCAAATAAAGAGGAACACAGAAAGTTTTATCTTTCACTTTCGGAAATGCTGGTCAAGGCAGAAAAGCGTAATAACGCTTAACATAGGAAGGAGATTGCGGTATGGATAAAAAACTGGAACCCCTGTTTACCCCCTGGAAAATCGGCAACTGCGAAATCAAGAACAGAATAGTCCTGACAAGTATGGGCGGCACCGACCTTTTCGGCTGGATGGAAAAGAACCATTTCGACAAGGACGGCGCGGAATTCATTATGAGAATAGCCAGGAACAACGTCGGCCTTATTCTACCCGGCTGCCAGCCCGTATATAACCCGATGTTCGGCCAGTGGCTTCACAAGAACAAAAAGATGTATGAGGATCTCAAACGCTGGATGCCCGAATTCCACAAAACGGGCGCGAAGCTTTTTGTTCAGCTCACTGCGGGCTTCGGCCGTTCATTCACCATCAGCAGTATGATGGAGATGCTCTACACCAACAAGGTTCTCAACGTGCTCTCAAAGCCCGTGATGAATCTGAGCAGAATCACCGCCGCTCCGAGCGAATCGCCCAACAGATGGAGCGACAAGGTTCCTTCAAGGGAAATGACAAAGGCCGAGATAAAGGAGATTGTCGATTCCTTTGCAAAATCCTCAAAAATGCTCAAGGATGCCGGAGTTGACGGCGTTGAGGTTCACGCGGTCCACGAAGGATATCTTCTCGATCAGTTCACCTTCAAATATGTCAACAACCGCACCGACGAATACGGCGGCTCATTCGAAAACAGATACCGCTTCGCGGTCGAAATAGTTCAGGCAATCAAAAAGGAATGCGGAGACGATTTCCCGGTCTCTCTTCGTTACAGCGTTGTATCAAAAACTAAGGGAATGCGCTCGGGAGCCCTGCCCGGCG
>CACZTQ010000138.1 GCA_902784155.1 Oscillospiraceae bacterium | reverse complement strand
GGCGTGCCTGTGCGGCGCGCCTTTGCTTTTATGTTGTTTTAGCACTCTCGCATAAAGAGTGCTAATTATTTACATTTCGTTCATAAACTCTGTGTATTTTATTCACATTGGTATTGTAGAATTCCAAGTGTAAGATATGCAAAGGAGGAGCAGTATTATGAATATCGATAAATACACAAAGAAGAGTATAGAGGCGATACAGTCGGCGCAGAGTATCGCGCTCGAGCACGGCAACCAGCAGATTGAGCAGATTCATCTGCTTTACGCTCTTACGGCTCAGGAAAACGGCCTGATTTCATCTTTGATAAGGAGTATGGGCATCGAGCCCTCGGCCCTGACGGGCACTCTGCAGACCGCGATTGATTCCCTGCCCAAGGTCAGCGGCGCGCAGCAGTATTTCTCGCAGGCGGCGGCCTCCGCCCTTGACGAGGCCGAAAAAGCGGCGTCGAATATGAAGGATGAGTATGTCTCCGTTGAGCACATTATGCTCGGCCTCATAAGAAGGGCCGACCCCGATATGAAGAAGATTCTGCGCTCTGCGGATATTGACGAGAATAAGTTTCTCGCCGCCCTTAAAAATGTCAGGGGTTCAGGCTCGGTCAAGAGCGACAACCCCGAGGATACCTATGACGCGCTCAAAAAATACGGCAGAGACCTTACCGAGATGGCGAGGCAGCAGAAGCTCGACCCCGTTATCGGAAGGGACGAGGAAATCCGTAATGTAATAAGAATTCTTTCAAGAAAGACCAAAAACAACCCCTGCCTTATCGGTGAGCCGGGTGTCGGTAAGACCGCCATTGCGGAGGGGCTCGCGCAGAGGATTATCAAGGGCGATGTGCCCGAGCGACTCAAAGACAGAGTCCTGTTTTCGCTCGATATGGGCTCCCTTGTCGCCGGCGCGAAATACAGAGGCGAGTTTGAGGAGCGTCTTAAGGCGGTGCTGACCGAAATCCAGAAGAGCGACGGCAGGATTATCCTCTTCATCGATGAGCTTCATCTGATTGTCGGAGCCGGCAAAACGGACGGCGCTATGGACGCGGGCAATATCCTCAAGCCCATGCTCGCGAGGGGCGAGCTCCACTGTATCGGAGCCACCACTCTCAACGAATACAGGCAGTATATTGAAAAGGATGCGGCGCTCGAGAGAAGATTCCAGCCCGTTATGATTGACGAGCCCACGGTCGAGGATACCATCTCGATTCTCAGAGGCCTTAAAGAGAGATACGAGGTCTATCACGGCGTCAAAATCCAGGATAACGCCCTGATAGCCGCCGCGACTCTCTCCGACAGATACATCAGCGACAGATTCCTGCCCGATAAAGCCATCGACCTTGTTGACGAGGCGTGCGCCACAATCAAGACAGAGATTGACTCGATGCCGTCGGAGCTCGATGAAATCTCTCATAAGATAATGCAGCTCGAAATCGAGGAGGAGGCGCTCAAGAAGGAGACCGACAAACTCTCCGTCGAGCATCTCTCGCAGATAAGGGACGAGCTCTCTCAGCTGCGCGACGAATTCAACTCCCTCAAGGCGAGATGGGAAAACGAAAAATCATCCATCGGCAGAGTCAGGGAGCTCAGGAGCGAGATTGAGAATATCAACTCGCAGATAGAAAAAGCGCAGAACGAGTATAACCTCGAAAAGCTTGCTCAGCTCAAATACGGCAAGCTTCCCGCCCTCCAGCAGCAGCTTGAGGAGGAGGAGAAAAAGACGGATTCCGCAAACGGCTCTTCAATCCTGCGCGATAAGGTTACGGATGAGGAGATAGCGAAGATAGTTTCCCGCTGGAGCGGAGTGCCCGTTTCGAAGCTTGTCGAGAGCGAGAGGGATAAGCTGCTGCATCTTGACGGTATTCTCCACAAGAGAGTCATCGGTCAGGATGAGGCGGTGCAGAAGGTGTGCGAGGCTATTCTCCGCTCAAGAGCGGGAATCAAGGACCCCGGAAAGCCCATCGGCTCATTCCTTTTCCTCGGCCCGACGGGTGTCGGCAAAACCGAGCTCGCCAAGGCTCTGGCTCAGGCGCTCTTTGATGATGAGCATAACATGGTCAGAATCGATATGAGCGAATATATGGAGAAATTCTCCGTCTCAAGGCTTATCGGAGCGCCTCCGGGATATGTCGGCTACGACGAGGGCGGTCAGCTGACCGAAGCGGTCAGACGCAGGCCCTACAGCGTGGTGCTCTTTGACGAGATTGAGAAGGCGCATCCCGATATATTCAACGTCCTGCTTCAGGTGCTTGATGACGGCAGAATCACGGATTCTCAGGGCAGGACCGTTGACTTCAAGAATACGATTATCATCATGACCTCAAACCTCGGCTCGGATATTATCCTCGACGGAATCGAGGACGGTGAAATCAGCCCGCAGGCAAGAGAAAAAGTCACGATGCTGCTGAGAAATTCCTTCAGACCGGAGTTCCTTAACAGAATCGATGAAACCGTATTTTACAAGCCGCTCACCCGCGAAAACATCGGCGGAATAATCGGGCTTCTCATAGAGGAGCTCAGGTCAAGGCTTGAAGACAGGCAGCTCGGGCTCAGGATAACCGAAGGCGCAAAGGATTACATAGCCGAAGAGGGCTATGACCCGCAGTACGGCGCGAGACCGCTCAAGAGATTCCTTCAGTCGAAGGTCGAAACTCTCGCCGCGAAGCTCATTATCTCCGAGGACCCGGCGCCGGGCTCAACTCTCGTTATCGATTATGAGGGCGGAGAGCTTACCGGCAAAGTCGAATAAAACCTTGCATAAAGCGGCACGGTCTGTTAAAATAATCATAAGATTTACGGGGCACCGGTTAAATCCGGCGCCCTTTGTTTT
Organism: Oscillospiraceae bacterium; assembly: GCA_902784155.1. Taxonomy (GTDB): domain Bacteria; phylum Bacillota; class Clostridia; order Oscillospirales; family Acutalibacteraceae; genus CAG-177. The sequence continues at coordinate 13,403 of CACZTQ010000138.1, read as the reverse complement.
ACGGAGGTCAGTATGCTTGAATCCGCAGTTTCCCCCTCGCTGATGTGCGCCGATATTTTCAGGCTCGAAGAGATAATATCCGGTATGGAGAGCAACTCGATTGAGTATCTCCATATAGACGTGATGGACGGGGATTTCGTTCCCAATTTCTGCCTTGGCACCGATTACTGCAGACGCCTGAAGGCCCGCACGTCAATCCCGCTCGATATACATCTTATGGTGACGGAGCCGGCGGATAAACTCGGTGTTTTTCCTTTCGCCTCGGGGGATATTGTATCCGTTCACTACGAAAGCGGGAGCGAAGAAAACACGCGCAGGGCCCTTGAAAAAATACGCGCAGGAGGGGCGAGACCGTTTCTCGCGATAAACCCGGATACGCCCGTTGAGGTGACCGGCAAATTTCTCCCTCTGATTGAAGGCGTATTGCTGATGACCGTCTATCCCGGCTTTGCGGGTCAGAAGATGGTTGAGGGCTCGCTTGAGAGAATCACCGCGCTCAGAAAGGCTCTCGACAATAACGGATACGGGAATGTCAGCATTGAGGTTGACGGCAACGTGAATTACGAAAAGGCTCCGCTTATGAGACGGGCCGGCGCCGATATTTTTGTGGTCGGGACCTCGAGCATTCTCGGGCCGGGCGACCTTACGGAGAATATAGTTAAATTCAGGGATATTCTGAAAGGAGCGGACTGCAGATGAAAATTCTCGTTTTCGGCTCGTTCAATATTGACAAGGTTTACAAGATGCCCCGCCTGCCCGAAAAGGGCGAAACGCTCTATTGCGGCGGCTATGAAATCCACGTCGGCGGAAAGGGACTCAATCAGGCGCTCGCGTTTTCGCGCGCCGGGGCTCAGGTTGTCGTCGGCGGAAAGGTCGGAGCGGACGGCAGATATCTTACCGATTATCTCGATAAAAACGGAATCGATATTTCGGATATTGATTTCTCCGGCGAATTCACCGGGCACACCATAATCGAAACGGACCCCGAGGGGCAGAATCAGATGATTCTTTTCGGAGGGGCAAACCGTGAGATAACCGAAGAATACTGTGACCGCCTGCTTGAAAAACACGGGGACGCGTCTCTGCTTCTGACGCAGTATGAAACCTCGTGTGTCGGGTATATGCTCAAGAAAGCCCGCAGTGCGGGTATAAAAACCGCGCTGAATCCGTCGCCCTTTGTCGATGAGCTTAAAAGTTTCGATTACTCCTGCGCGGATATACTGATTCTCAATGAATATGAGGGGAAAGCCATAACGGGCGAGAGCGAAACCGATAAAGTGACAGCCGCGCTTCACGCTCTCGACTGCGGCGAGGTTATCCTCACTCTCGGCGCGGACGGCGCGGTATATTCGGGCGGCGGAAGCTTCGTTTCCTGCCCCGCCTTCAAAGTTGACGCCGTTGACACAACGGGCGCGGGCGATACCTTCACGGGCTTTTGCCTCTATGAGCTTCTTTCGGGCGCGGCGCCTCAAAAAGCGCTTCTCACGGGATGCGCCGCCTCGGCTGTCGAGGTCACGAAATACGGCGCGGCGGAAACGATTCCGACGAGAGAAGAGACAGAGAGGTTTCTCCGAGAATCAATTTGACTTTTACTATTGAAATTCAAAGAACTTTATTTTATAATTATATCCATCGCATAACGAAAGGCGGAGAAAAAATGAAAAAAGCAGTCAGGTATTCCATCCTCGGCGCGGCAGGCGCGCTTGCCGGCATCAACGCATTCAGAGCGGCGAAATTCGTCCCCGAAAAAAAGGACTGGGGCACTCCCACGCAGGAGAATGTCGATGTCGAAAAGGCCTGTGAGCACCTGAGCAAGGCAATTTCAATCCCCACCGTCAGCTACCCCGAAAAAGAAAAGGTTGACTTTACGCAGTTTGATAAATTTCACGCTTTCCTCGATGAAGCTTTCCCTCTCATTCACGAAAAGCTTGAGAAGGAAGTCATCACAGAGGCGAGTCTTATTTACCGCTGGAAGGGCAGCAGAAGCGATCTTGACCCGATAGCTCTTCTCGCCCACCAGGACGTTGTTCCCATTTCACGCGGGACAGAGGATGACTGGACTCATCCCGGATTCAGCGGCTTCAACGACGGAGAATTCATCTGGGGCAGAGGAGCCCTCGATATGAAGAATCACCTTATGGGCGTTATGGAGGCAGTTGAGACTCTGCTCGAAGAGGGCTTCGAGCCCGAGAGAGACGTCTATCTTCTCTTCGGTCAGGACGAAGAGGTTGTCGCCAATGAGACGGGCGGCGCGAAATCCATTATGGAAACTCTGAAGGCGAGAGGAATACATCTCGACTCCGTCATCGACGAGGGCGGCGCAATGCTCCCCGTAAATGTCAAGGGCGTTCTCAACAATAAATTCCTCTGTGGCATAGGTATCGCCGAGAAGGGCTACGCAGATTTTGAAATCAGCATCAACGCGAAGGGCGGCCACTCCTCACAGCCTCCCAAGCATTCCGCCGTCGGCGAGCTCGCGGGCGTTATCAGAGACCTTGAGAATCATCAGTTCAGCTCGGAGCTCAGACCGTTCCTTGTCGATCTGTTTGAGAATATAGGCAGAAACTGCACCTATCCCGTCCGCCTTGTCACCTGCAATCTTCCCGCGCTCAAGCCCGTTATGAAGGCGGTCATGAAGCAGATTCCGCCCGCCGCGAGTATGATAAGAACAACGACCGGCGTCACAATGGTATCGGGAAGCCCCGCGGCCAATGTCCTTCCCCAGAAGGCGACGGTCACGGTCAATTTCCGTATGATGCCCGGCGTTACGACAGAGGATGTTGAGAAGCATATCCGCAAGAGCGTACGCAACAAAGATATAGAAATCAAATGCCTCAAGAAGAAAGAGGCCTCCGCGATTTCGCCGACCGATTCGAGGCCGTTTAAAATCATCGAGGAGCTCTGCATGCAGGAGAGCAGCGACAACATCGTCGCGCCCTATCTGGTTATGGGCGGCACGGACGCCTGCACATACGAGCCCATCTGCGAAAACATTTACAGGTATTCTCCCTACAGAGCCGGCGTTGACCTGCTCCTTTGCACACACGGCACAAATGAGAGAATCCCCATTTCTTCCATAGGCCCCGGCATAGCGTTTTTCAAGAGATACATAAGAAAAGCCTCCGCGGAGAATTGACGGAATGCTTAATGTATTGATTGCTCCCGATTCCTTCAAGGGTACGCTCAGCGCCCGCGAAGTCTGTGACATAATCGGAGAAGCGTTTGAAAACACGATACAGGATGTAAAAATAACAAAGCTCCCCGTTGCCGACGGTGGCGAGGGGCTTTGTTCCTGTTTATATGAGATAACCGGTGGCAGCTTTATCGGGGCTGAGGTAACCGGAGTATTCGGTGAAAAGATGAACGCCTACTATCTTATGCTTGACGACGGGACGGCGGTTATCGAGACCGCATCCTGCGCGGGGCTCCCCCTTGCGGGAGAGAATAAAAACCCGGCGGCGGCGCTTACGGTCGGCGTAGGCGAGCTGATTAAACACGCCCGCGAAAACGGAGCGAAGAGAATCCTGCTCGGGCTCGGCGGCAGCGCGACAAACGACTGCGGTACCGGAATGGCGTACGCTCTCGGCTGGAGATTCCTCGACAGAGACGGAAGAGAGATTCTGCCCTCGGGCGGAAGATTACTTGATATAGAGAGAATTATCCCTCCCGCAGAAAAGTTTGACCTTCCCGTTACCGCCGCCTGCGATGTCGATAATCCGCTTTACGGAGAGACGGGTGTTGCCTTTGTTTACGCTCCGCAGAAGGGCGCGGACGAAGAGACGGTGAAATTCCTCGACTCGGGCCTGAGACATATCGCGGATGTCATCCTGCGCGAAACGGGCAGGGATGTTTCTGATATGCCGGGAGCCGGAGCCGCGGGAGGTATGGGCGCGGGTGTGACCGTATTCCTCTCCGGCAGGCTGAGCAGGGGAATCGACATTGTGCTCGACCTTCTCGGATTCAATGAAAAAGCCGCCTGCGCGGATGTCGTGATAACCGGCGAGGGGCGGCTCGATTCACAGTCGATGAGCGGCAAGGTCGTCTCGGGAGTCCTTGAAAGAAGCAGGGGCAAAGCCCGGCTGATACTCGCGGTCTGCGGCTGCGCGGGCGAAGGAGCGGACCGGGCGGAGGAGTGCGGTATAGACAGAGCATTCTTTTCCAGCGAAACTCCGAAGCCGTTTGAGCAGGTGCTCGCTACCTGCAGAGAGGACCTTTATGAAGCGGGAGTCAGGGCGGCCCGGTATGTTCTCGGCAGATTATGCTGATACGGCGGCTTGTTCCCGTATGACTTTATTGTAAATTTTTCTGCCGAGATTGAAATATTATTTTATATATGATAGAATAGGTCAGAGGTGAATGCCTATGGAAAACGGTTTTTATGCCATGATTTCCAGGATGAAATATATAAACCGCTGGGCGCTTATGAGAAACGAACACAGCGAAAACCTCGCCGAGCATTCCTTTGAGGTTTCCGTTATCGCTCACGCGCTGACGGTTCTCGGCAACAAAAGATTCGGCAGATCGCTTGACAGTGAGAGGGCGGCTTTCCTCGGCCTGTATCACGATGCTCCCGAAACGCTCACCGGCGATATGCCCACCCCCGTCAAATATTACAGCGACGAGGTCAGGAGCGCCTACAAAACAATGGAAGACGCTGCGGCCGAAAGCCTGATGAAGATGATTCCCGAAGATATAAGAGACGAGTATGTCAGCGCCTTTATCCCGAAGGAAGAGGATGCCGAGCTCTGGAAATATGTCAAGGCCGCCGATAAAATCAGCGCTCTGATAAAATGCCTTCAGGAATGGAGAGCGGGCAATACCGACTTTGTCACGGCGGCTCAGAGCACAAGGGCGGCGATAAAGCGCCTGAATATGCCAGAGGCCGATTTGTTCGTTGAAGAATTTTTGCCGATGTATGAGCTGACGCTTGACGAGCTCAAGCAGGAATAACGGAGGCTGCCATGAAAAAATCAAGACTTATCATAACGTTATCGGTTATCGTGACCGCTTTGGTTCTGCTTGCTTCGTGCAGTCTGAGCCTGCCTTCCGTAAAACCGGAAAAAACAGAGACGACAACCGAGACGACCACCCTTCCTCAGCCGGACCTCTCCGTCTGGGAAGACAGATATGAGGAATTCCTTCTCTCAGTCATCAACGGCAGCCAGACGGTTGTCGGATATGAGCTGGAGGTTGAAAACTGCAGATTCGGAATCGAAGACATTGACGGCGACGAAATACCCGAGCTGCTTATTTCCGAGGGTGATTTCCCGGGCTCGAGGGTAAGCATATTCGGATATGACGGCTTCGAAATCCGCAATATCGGCTCCGCCGGCGAAAACGGAGAAATAGAGTTTGTGCCCGGCGGCAACAAAATCATCTCGGGCGGGGCTGCCGAAGGTCAGGAATCCTATATAATCTATTCGATAGCGGATTTCAAACTGATTGAGACCTTCAACGCCACATCCATTGAGACCGAAAACGGCAAAACCCGTTTTATAGACGGCAGCGAGGTATCGGAGGAAGAGTATAATTCACGCCTTGCCGAAAACAGGGTTGACGAAACCGAAACGGCGGGCAGAAATCTTTATGAGCTCAAGAGCGAATATGTTCTTCCCGTTGTCGAAAACAATACCGACCTCATAGACAGAGCGATGGAGGAAAACTCAATCAGAGCCGAGGAGGCTTCGCAGCAGGCTTTTCCCGAAGAAGCCACTCCCGCTCAGGCGCCGGAGGAGACCGCTGAATATGAGAGCGGAATCCCCGCGGAAGAATCGGGTACGGACACCGACACCTATCCCGTGTCGGAATACTCAGGTCAGTAACAGACCGAATATACAGAAACCGGAGAGACAGATATGAAACATATTTTCGTTGTGAATCCCGCGGCGGGTCAGGGCAAAAACAAGGCCATGGATTTTATAAAGCCGCGTATCGAAGAGGTGTGCGCGAAGTATTCGCTTGATTATGAGATTTATCCCACAAAGGGCAGAGGAGACGGAATCACCTTCGTCAGAGAGCGCGCGAAGGAGGGCGACGAGGTCAGATTCTATGCCTGCGGCGGCGACGGTACTCTCTATGAGGTCGTCAACGGCGCATACGGTTTTGACAATGTCGAGGTTGCCGTTGTGCCTCTCGGCTCGGGCAACGACTTTGTCAGATATTTCGGCACAAAAGAGGATTTCCTCGACCTTGAAGACCAGGTCAACGGGACTGTCGCAACGCTCGACCTCATAAAGTGCGGCGATGAAATCGCGATAAATCAGTGCTCAATGGGTATGGATGCCGAGGTCTGCGCGAAGCAGGGCTCGATAAAGAAATATCCCCTTGTTACGGGCGAGGGAGCTTATTATATCGGCTGTCTTTACGCCATAGCGAGAAAATTCAAGAATAAATTCACAATCACGATAGACGACGAGCCCCCCGTGACGCTTGACGCTCTCTTCTGCTTCATAGGCAACGCGAGCTACTACGGCGGCGGCTTCAGGGCGGCTCCGCTCGCGAAGCCCGATGACGGCCTGCTCGATATCGTTATAGTTGAGAGCAAGGTCAGCAGACTGAAGCTCGTTTCCCTCCTTGAGCCCTATAAGAAGGGCGAGCATCTTGACTGGGATATCACCCATTTCAAGAGAGGCAAAAACATTAAGATTCACGCTGTGACTCCCGCCGCCGTCAACGTTGACGGCGAATGCCAGTATGTTACGGACGCGACATTTGAGCTTATAGAAAAAGGCATTAAATTCCTGATTCCGCGTACTGCGAAATTCGAGCCGAGCGCCGGCTGATAAATCCGGTGAAGGTATGAAAAAGCAGACTGTTCAGCAGATTGTCTGCGCCGTCATTTCACTTATTATCGTCATTGCCGCCTATGCCTTCGTTGTCGGCGGCGGCAGCGTATTCAAAGGTGAGATGGAGGGCGGAACAATCAAGGCGAGCGTTCTCGGAGTTGAGAATATCAGCAATATAAACGCGACGGGTGAGGGCGCAAATGTCAGGGTGGATTTCACCGCCAGGGCTCTGAACACTTCCCTGAGAGGGAGGACTCTCAATGTCATTCAGGAGATTGACAAATCATACGCTTTCAGCCCGCGCGAGGTGCGCGAGGGCGACAAAATCCTGATTGAGGCATACACCGAAAACGGGGTGACCTCCTACTATTTCGGCGACTATGTGAGAATCACTCCGCTCATCTGGCTCGGAGTCATATTCTGCATACTCATCGTTCTCTTCTCAAAGACGCAGGGGCTCAAGACCGTCGTTTCTCTCGGCCTTACCTGTATGGCGGTGTTTGCGGTGCTCCTCCCGGCCGTGCTTGACGGCAGGAATATTTATCTGTGGAGCATCCTTATTTGCCTCTATATAACTCTGATGACTCTCACGATTATCGGCGGAGTCGGCAAAAAGACGCTCTGCGCCGCGGCCGGGTGCCTGAGCGGAGTAATTTGCGCCGGCCTTATAACCGTCATTGCGGATAAATTCCTCAATATGACGGGTCTTCTCGAGGAGGAGTCAATCTATCTCTACCAGCTCCATCCGGATAATCCGATTGATATGAAGGGCATTATTTTTGCGATGATTATCATCGGAGCCCTCGGAGCGGTAATGGATGTTTCGATGTCGATTTCCTCCGCTCTTTATGAGCTTAAAAAGAAATCGCCCCGTCTCGGAGCCCGCGAAATAATGAAATCGGGCTTTACCATAGGCGGCGATATGATGGGCACAATGGCGAATACCCTTGTGCTCGCCTACATAGGAAGTTCTCTGACCTGCGTGCTGCTTTACGTTTCATATAACGCCAATCTCTCGCAGGTTATCAATAAAGAAAAAATCGTGGCGGAAATCCTGCAGGCTCTTGCCGGAAGCATGGGCATGCTCCTGACCCTTCCGCTCACAAGCGTGATTTGTGCTCTTATTTATGACAGGACGGTGATATCGGATGCCTCTCGTAAAAATGGACGGGTTGCTCCGCGAAGCAAAGAAGAATAAATACGCAGTGGGCAGCTTCAGCGTTGCCAATATGGAAATGGTGCTCGGCGTGCTTCAGGCGGTCGAGGAAACCCGCAGCCCCGCGATAATACAGATAGCCGAGGTCAGACTCAAACAGTCTCCGCTCGGGCTCATAGGTCCGCTTATGGTCGCGGCGGCGAAGAATTCCCCGATGCCGGTCGCGGTCCATTTCGACCATGGCAAAACCTTTGAAAAAATCGGGCAGGCGCTTGAAATCGGCTTTTCGAGCGTTATGTTTGACGGCTCGCATCTCCCGTTTGAAGAGAACTGCGCCGAGACGCGCAGGGTTAATGATCTCGCCAAAGAATACGGCGCCACCTGCGAGGGTGAAATCGGCTGTGTAGGCGGCAGCGAAGACGGCAGCGAGGATATAGCAATCAACTGCACCTCGCCCGAGCAGGCTCTCGAATTCTATGAGAGAACCAAAGCGGACGCCGTTGCCGTTGCGATAGGCAATGCCCACGGCAACTATAAGCAGGCTCCGAAGCTCAGATTCGATATTCTCGAAAAAACCGCGTCGCTCGTTCCGGTTCCGCTTGTGCTTCACGGCGGCACGGGAATCGAGCCGGATGACTTCCGCAGATGCATTCAGCTCGGTATTCATAAGATAAACATTGCTACGGCAACCTTTGACAGCGTTGAGAGAACCGTAAGGCAGGCTTACGGCGCTTCGCTCATTTCGGGCTATTATGACCTTCAGGCAAAAGAGGTTGAGGGCGCTTATCTCAACGCGATGAAACACATAGAAATCTTCGGCTGCGCCGGAAAAGCATAATAAATCGGAGGAAATAATTATGAGCATAATCAATTTTGACAGCAAAAAACCCATCGACGTCATCCCCATCGGCAGAGTTGCGATAGACTTCAACCCGACCGATATGAACAAGCCTCTCAGCGAGAGCTCAAATTTCAACAAGTATGTCGGCGGCTCCCCCGCGAATATCGCGGTCGGCCTTGCCCGCCTCGGAGCGAAATGCGGCTTTATCGCAAGAGTGTCCGACGATCAGTTCGGTGACTATGTTGAGAATTATTTCAAAGCCGACGGAATAGACACATCACACATTTTCAGATGCGAAAACGGCGAAAACCTCGGCCTCACCTTTACCGAGATTCTCTCCCCCACACAGAGCAGTATTCTTATGTACCGCGACGGCGTTGCTGACCTTCAGGTCTGCGTTGACGATGTTGACGAGGATTATATAAAGCAGGCGAAGGCCGTTGTCATTTCGGGTACGGCGCTGTGCGCCTCGCCCTCGAGAGAGGCCGCTCTCAAGACTCTCTTCCTCGCGAAGAAAAACGGCGTTGTCGTTATTTTTGATATCGACTACAGATCATACACCTGGAAAAACAAGGACGAGATTTCAATCTATTATTCGATAGCCGCGAAAAACAGCGACATCATTCTCGGCTCGAGAGAGGAATTTGACCTCACCGAGGCTCTTGAAGGTGTTTGCTCAAACGATGAGGAGTCAGCCGCACGCTGGTTCTCCTACGGCAACAAGATTGTCATAATCAAACACGGCAAAGAGGGCTCCTGCGCCTATGTAAACGACGGCTCGGCTTATAAAGTTAAGCCCTTCCCCGTCAAGATGCTCAAGGGATTCGGCGGCGGCGACGGATACGCCAGCTCCTTCATTTATTCACTGCTTCAGGGCAAGAGCATTGACAAGGCGCTTGAATTCGCGACCGCCTCGGCCTCGATGCTTGTTTCCGCCCATTCCTGCTCGGCGGCGATGCCGTCCGCTCAGGCAGTTCAGGAGTTTATAGATAACACAAAGCCGTCAAGCGGCGAAGTCGTTGAAAAGATTAAATAAGGTGAATTATGTTTAACGCTGAAAAAGTCAGGGACGATGTCGTCCGCTGGATAAGGGATTTCTTTGAGGAGAACGGCCCCGGTTGCAACGCCGTTATAGGCATCTCCGGCGGGAAGGACAGCTCAATCGTCGCGGCCCTGTGTGTCGAGGCTCTCGGGAAGGACAGGGTAATTGGTGTGCTCATGCCAAACGGCGAGCAGGCCGATATAGATATGGCCCGCCTTCTTGTAAATCACCTCGGAATACGCAGCTATGAGGTCAATATTCACGATGCCTACGAGGGAGTCAAAAACGCGATTCCCTTTGAAATGAGCGAGCAGAGCAAGGTGAATCTCGCCCCGAGAATCCGTATGGCGACGCTCTACGCCGTCTCGCAGTGCTTCAACGGCAGGGTTGCGAATACCTGCAACCTCTCTGAAGACTGGGTGGGCTACGCCACCAGATACGGCGACGGCGCGGGCGATTTCGGGCCTCTCAATCACCTCACGGTGCAGGAGGTCAAAGAGATAGGCAGGGCTCTCGGCCTGCCCGCTGTGCTTGTCGATAAAGTGCCGAGCGACGGCCTCTGCGGCAGGACTGACGAGGATAACCTCGGCTTCACATACGCCGAGCTTGACAGATATATAAGAACCGGAGAGATTGACAATCAGGAGCACAAAGAGCTCATTGATAAAAAGCATAAGATGAATCTTTTCAAGATGTCGATGTGGCCGCAGTTTGAGCCCGACAGCTCCGACATCTGAAAAACGGAAGGTGATTGATTGCTTCGCATGATTCTTTCGGCCGCGGCGCTCGTTGCCGCAGCGGCGGTGACCGTGTTTTTCCTTCTGAAAGACAGGCCCAGGGCGATAAACCCCAAGGCCTTCAAATTCACAAGGGAAGAGAGGCAGAGGTTTGACCGCTCGCCCGGTCTCAGACTCTATAAAAAAACCAAAAATTCGCTCGCCGCGAAGAGTCTTTCGATTATGGCGGCCTGCTTCGTCGTTTCCGCCGTTCTTGTTGTGCTGAATTATTTTCACAGGGCGGGATTCGATCATATCGTCCTGCTCTCGCTGATACCTTCGGTTGTCTTTGCGATAGTCCTGATTTACAATCTCGTTATTTTTCTCAAGCCCGACCCCGTCGCGCTGACTGTCGGCAAGGTTGCGGATATGCGCCTTGTCAAAAACAAAGACGGCAAAGAGGGGCAGTTTATTCTTAAAGTTGTGCTCAGGACGGGCGGCCAGGTTGTTGCCCGTTTTCCGAGCTCAAAAAACGGCCGTGCCAACAACGAAGAGAGAATTCAGACAGGCGACACCTGCTTCGTTTTTGTTGCCGCGAGCAGGGAGATATATGTCGCCGCAATAAAATAAAACAAAAAATATCTCACGGGCTGTGAGATATTTTTTTATCATTCGTTTAATAAGTGAAAGGGTGAGCTTATGGATAACGGTGCCGAAAACTACCGCCGTTTCCTCGAGGGCGACGAAAAGGGCCTGGAAGCTGTCATAACCGAATATAAGGACGGGCTGATTCTTTTTATTAACAGCTACGTCGCAAACCTTGACACCGCCGAGGAGCTCGCCGAGGATACCTTCGTGCGCCTGTTTATGAAAAAACCCAAAAACAGGGGAGGCGCCTCTTTCAAAACCTGGCTTTATACAATCGGCAGAAACATCGCGGTCGATTATCTGAGGAAAATCAAACGCAGGAAAGAGGAGCCGCTTGAGGCCCATTACGGCCTTGCGGACGAAGAGAATCTTGAGAGAGAATACATCCGTCAGGAGCAGAAAATCGCGCTTCACAAAGCGATGAACAAGCTGAAGCCCGATTACCGCAACCTGCTGTGGCTCACCTACTTTGAGGGGATGAGCAATAAAGAGACCGCCGAGATAACGGGTAAGAAGGTACACGCCGTTGAGATGGCGCTGACCAGGGCGCGTGCCGCGCTTAAAGAAGAGCTTGAAAAGGAGGGTTTTGTCTATGAAATCGAGTGAAGAAATGACAAGAAGCGTAATGGATAAAATCCGCACCGCTCAGGCGGAAAGAGCGGCGCTTAAAAAGAGAATAACAGCCGTATCGGTCACGGCCGCGGCTCTTGTCGTCTGCCTTGTTGCGGGATTTGCCGCATCGGGAGGGCTCAGAATGGGCACAAAGTCCGCCGAAGCCCGCGATGAGAAATATGTCGATTATGATATCGTACAGTCGGAAGCCGCGATGCAGGAGGAAAACGGCGTTGAGCGCAACAAAAACGGGAGCAAATCCGCTGCCTCCGGCGCGGCTGATGTGACCTCTGTCTCTTATGAGGAGCTTTCGGAGATGCTGCCTGGCGCGAGTCCTCTCAAAAACCTCACGGAGAAGGGCTTTGAAACGGGGGAGTGCGCCGTACAGTTTGCAGAGGGCGAAGAGGATGAGAGAGCTTACTCCGGTATATCCGTAATCATAATAGGATTCACAAAAGACGGAGCGGCGGGCGAAATAATATGCAGGCCGGGATTCACCGGCACCGCGGAGGAATACGCCGCCTCAAAGCCGCTGAGCTATCCTGAGACGCAGGAGCTTGAGGCCGGCGGAATCAAAGCCGTCTGCTCTGCCGATAATTCTTATGACTGCGGGGCATACAACGCCGCCTTTGTGACGGACGGAGCCCTTTATGAAATCAAAGCTTCGGCAGAGTCGTCCGAAGAAATCTCCGCCCTGATTGAGGCGCTGCTGACCGAATCATAAACCCCGCAGAGCGATTTTACAAAGGAAGATTTTGAATAGCAACAGGGCACGAAGAAAACTCTTCGTGCCCTTGAATTATATGATAAAGATTCAATTTGGGTTTTCTTTACTCTTCACTGTATCTTACTTTTTTTAAGAAACCGAACAGGCTCTCAAATATTCTTCTTATCATATTTATTATCTTTATCCTTATTACTTCCGAAGCGGAGAGGTTCTCGATTTCAAACGTTTCGGTTATAACCCCCGAATAGTTTCCCACGCCTCTTATCTGAACGCTCGCGGTGCCGATTGCGACATTATCATAATAGGCCGTAACATAGTCGGTGCCGTAATTCAGCGTTCTCCCGTTCACAACAACCCTTACTGAAGGCGTGACCTCACTGCCCGTGTATTTCTGAGTCGATATGGGCGAGACCGTACCGGAGGTAATGCTTCTGGTAATGATGGTAAAGTCAGCTCTCGAAGTGAACATTGCAAAATCGCCTCTTCCTTCCACCGTGACATACGCGGTGCCGGCGTTCACGTTATTTGAATAGCTTGTTTCGTAATCAATGCTCTTTTCAAGGCTTCTGCCCGAACAGCTCACATCGACATCGGGCTTTATGGCGTGGCCTGTATAAACCTGATTCGGAATAGGCGCTATCACAAGAGTCGTCACGTTTATTCCGTTGCTATGCGCATAGGTGCGGGCATAAGACCTTTCCGAGCAGTAGATAGTAAGATTAGGGCAATTTTCAAAAGCATCCGGGGCAATCTCTGTCACGCTGTCGGATATGACGGCGGTTTCAAGATTTTCGCAGTTTGCGAACGCCTTGCTTTCAATCTCGTTGACACTTCCGCCGATACCGATTGTTTCAAGATCGGCGCTGTTTGAGAAGC
>CACZTQ010000137.1 GCA_902784155.1 Oscillospiraceae bacterium | reverse complement strand
TCGCGGGTGTTCCCTTGAAGACAGCGGGAATATGTTTATTCTTTTCGATAAGTCTGGCTCCGCTTCCTATAAGAGCAGCCGCGAGCACAAAGGCGAAGCCCGCGCCGATACCTGAACCTATGCAGTCAGCGAGAGAATAAGCCGCGGAATCATTGATATATGGCACAGCGAAAACAAGAGTATTGAGCGCGGCGATGCCGAGAATACCGATTGTTTCCTGATCCTTGACCGTAAGGTTTGCGATAAAGGCGGCTATAAGATAAACAGTTCCGAGCACCGCTCCGTAAACTACCGCCTTCTCGGCGAAGGTATCGATGGTCTCTGAACGGGCGGAAATAAGGTAACAGAGAACGCTTGTTATAACCGAGAAGCCTGAAATCATAACCGCGAATTTCGCAAAGGTTCTCGGTCTCGGAGAGATTCTCATAACTTCGCTCATACCGAGACCTGAGGTCATAACAAGATTCTGAACGAAGATTGTATAAAGAGCGGTAATAAGAAGCTGGGAAACTATCTTCATTCGTCATCACCTCCCGACTCCCCGGAAGGACCGGTCAGAGATTTGAGAAAGACATCGGTTGACGAAAGAATGGAGTCAATCTCCTCATAGTCCGCGATAACGAGGTCAACCGATTCGGGCGCCTCTTCCTGCTCAATATCGAGAGCAATCTCTTCGGGATGAAGAGGGCTGTCATCGCTGCTCGATTCATATCTGCCGGGGCTTCTCTGAAGCGCTTTAAGAACGGCGGCCATGAATCCGAGAACAATAAGACATCCGAAAGGCATTGACATTGTAACAAGCGTTGTTTTTATCTCGAGAGGATATCCGGCTATTGAACCCTTGCCGATTATTTCTCTGAGAATACCGCAGATGATTATAACAGCGGAGGCTCCGATTGCCGTGCAGACGGAGCTGACAAGCGAATCGCCAGTTTTATGTTTGACCGAGTATGTCTCGCAGTGCATTGCGGTAAGAGAATTCACCGCAATCAGAGGAATAATTATTCTGATACCGAGAGTAATCTCGACCAGCGTTTTATTCTCTATAAACCACAATACAGGGTAGATTATAGCAAGGCCGAGAACGAGGTAAACGGCTATTCTTATATATCTCGGTATTTTTTTGAGCAGCGCGCTCGCAATGATTGCGGAAAGAATCAGGTCAATTGAAAGAACAGCCGAAATAAAGAGCGAATCTTTCAGCGTGGATGTGCCCGCGATTACGGGGCACAGGCCGGCGCACTGAAACAGAACGGGGTTGTTTTTAAAGGCTGTGTTAAGCATTCTTTTGCCGAAGGAAGCGTTTTCATTCATTTGAAAATACCTCCTTTTTACGCGAATTCTTATGCATAAAGGTCAGAACACGTTTTGTGAAAATATCGAGCAGAGGACTGAAAGCGTTTGCAAGAAGCACGGCGAAGCATACGGGCTCCTCAAAGGCCGCAAGTCTTCTCATAACCATACATATAATTCCGCAGAATACTCCGTAGGCAAGCTTGTCTCTCTTATACTCCGGCAGAGTCGAATAATCCGTTAGCAGGAATACCGACGCGAATAAAAGCGAGCCGGCGGAGAGTTCGAGCACGACGGATGAAAGAATCGATCCTTCCGTACGCGGGAAAATTATCGCAAAAACAATGCAGGTTACCAAAAAACCGGCGGTCGAGATAAGAGCTTCTCTCCTTCTGATAAGAAGGAATATCATGCAGGCAAAGAATACGATTATACAGCCGGTACCCATAGGCCCTCTGATATTGCCGATTAAAATATCCATAAGATTTGCGAGCGTGATTTTCATCGACCTTCCCTGAGCCAGCATTGAGGCAAGAGAGGATGAGTACATATAATCGCGCCCGGCCGTGTAGTTGAAAACAGCATCTTTAAAGCAGACGGCAACAAAGGCAAAGCCCGAAGCGGCGGGAACAAAAGGAGCTTTCATACCTCCGCCGAACGGTATCTTTATGACCGCTACGGCAAATCCGCAGGCAAAGGCGGGAATATACACGGGAATATCCGCCGGCATCATCAGAGCAATCATAATGCTCGAGCAGAGAGTGCTGAGATCCGCGGCGAAATATTTCTTGTATATTATAACGCTGAGGATAAAATCAAACAGGAATCCCGTCAGGATACTTATACCGAGAGTCCTCAGCGCAGGCAAACCGTAATACCATACCGATATCGCGCTTGGAAATATCAGCATCAGCAGATAGTCGCCGAAAACATATAATGATTTTTTACTTGCATTTCTGGATTCCGAAGCCAAAGCAGAACCTCCGGGAATTATAGATTAAAGTGTGGCGTTATTTCTGAGAGAGTCAATTACGGATTCAGGGTTATCGGCTCTGAATACGGCGCTGCCGGCAACAAATACATTTGCGCCCGCTTCTGCCGCGACAGATACGGTCTCTTCGTTTATTCCCCCGTCAACCTGAATATCAACATCAAGAGAGCGTCTGACAATCTCAGTTTTGATCTTTTTGATTTTATCCATCATATCAAACATAAACGACTGACCGCCGAAGCCGGGTTCAACCGTCATAACGAGCACCATATCTGTTTTGTCAAGATACGGAAAAACGGCTTCTGCAGGAGTACCGGGCTTTAAGCTGATACCGGCCTTACAGCCTGAAGCGTGAATCTTATCAAGTGTCTCCGAAACATCCGAATTGCTTTCATAGTGAAAAGTGATGATATCGGCGCCGGCTTTTACAAAATCGGAAATATAGTCAAGCGGCTCCGAAATCATAAGGTGAACGTCAAAGACAAGCTTTGTCAGCGGTCTGACAGCTTTGATTACCGGCGCGCCGAAGCTGATGTTGGGCACGAAATGACCGTCCATAACATCGAGGTGCAGATAATCGGCGCCGCATTTTTCCATAAGGACCGCCTCTTCGCCGAGCTTTGAGAAATCGCTTGCGAGAACAGATGGTGAAATCTTAATCATACCGGATCTCCATTCAGTTTAATGATACAGTTAAAATCTGCCGAAATTATGAAAGAATTATTAACTATAATATTTCTTTAATATATTCAAATCTTTATCGGAAAGAATTCCTTCGAAAACAATAAGGTCATCCATACGGAAAATGAGATTTCTGCCGCTGTTGAATTGACCGTTAACGTCGTCTCCGACCGTGAATACTCCGCCGGATGACAGGGCGTCAAAATACTTTTTATCCACTGTGTCGATATGCTTTCTGTCAAAGTTTATGACCGTTGTTATTTCAAGATTATCATAATCGAAAGATACCGCTATATTAACCCATCCGCTGTAGCCGTCCGTTTCAAATGAAGTAACCGAATCGGTGTCGTCATTTCCGCAGCCGAGCTGCACCATAACGGAATGATTGCGAAGCAGCAGATTGAAGCCTTCGGACTGATGCTGACCTCTTTCGGGGCTCTTATTGCCGAGAATACAGGCGCTGCCGTCAAGGCCGGGGTCGGCAAAAAGCCACAGAGAAAACGTGAAACTCCTGCCGAAGTCAAGACCGCCGATAACGATATTACCGGTTTTTCCGAATTCCGCCGTCTCTCCTCTGACGCCGTTTGAGTAGAATTTGACTCTTCCGTTTTCGGTAACGGTGCATCTGCCCGATTCATCGGTGAGAGTATTATCCATAAACATACAGAGATTAATCCGTGAAGAAAAAAGTTTACCGAAACCTTCGGGCGAATCGAATCCCTCTGTCTGTCTGAAAACGGGACGGAGCATTGCTTCGGGAATAATATACGGTTTGTCGCAATCATCAAACATCCCTTCGGGTACCTGAGACGAATATCCGTTTTCATTATAATCGGGAATATCAAGACCGAGCGCGTAAAGCACAACGGCGGAAATATCCTTTGTAACCGCAAATTCCGGTTCACCGCCGGTAACGCCCCTGCCGGAGGCGGCGAAGAAAACTCTTTTCTCCGTATCGCTCCAGCCGCCGTGGCTGTGATTGATTCCGCCGTGATCGGCTATGCAGACAAACAGCGTATCGTCAATGATTCCGGCAGCCTGATAAGCGTCATACATTCTGCCGACCATACCGTCAATCTCTGTGATTTTTGAAAAGTATTCGTGGGTGCCGTAACCGTTATGGTGGCCGGCTCCGTCAACCTCATCAAGCTGAACGAACAGAAAGACGGGTTTGTTCTTTATGCAGTCAAGCACCTCTCCGGTTACAAGTTCATCGTTCGGCGCTGTCCTTTTGTCAACTCCGATACAGTCTTCAACTATTCCGATATTTATGGGATTCCAGTTGACGACGGAAGCGAGATATGCTTCGGGATAAGCGTCTCTGATTCTTTTGAATAATCAAGGATATAACTCGTTTGTATATGGGTGAGTTGAAATGTATCCGTTTGTAAGGCGGTGGACGGCGGGGTCGCTCCCGATGAGCATTCCGCCCCAGTTTTCCGCGCTTATTGTAGGATCCATACTGAAAGCTTTATAAGTGACGGCGCCGTTAACGAAAATGCTGTCCATACAGGGAGTCTGAGCAGATTTATTGAATCCCCCCATACCGTCAATACCGATAACGGCAACGTGTTTAAATCTCTGCATCAAATCATTCTCCGAGAGGTTTTAAAGTAATAATCTCAAAGTTACTGTGTGCGTCTGTACGAAGAGGAAGTCTCCATCCCGAAGCGCCTGAGCTGACAAGCATCATCGATCCGCCGGATTCATAATCGCCGTAAACCTTACCGCCGATAAGAGTATAGAGGAATTTCAGCGGGAACAGCTGCCCCGCGTGAGTGTGACCGGATACCTGAAGGTCGGTTCCGGCCTTTAAATTCTCATCAAATTCAGTCGGCTGGTGG
>CACZTQ010000136.1 GCA_902784155.1 Oscillospiraceae bacterium | reverse complement strand
TGCTACCCCGAGATGGAGCAGGTCAACGAGTTTCTGAAGGAGCCCGGAGAAAAGTCAGCCCGCGAGGCTCTTTGGAATCTTTTTGAACAGGCGAAAAAATACAACACTGTTGTCAGTTTTCACGGCAATCTTGCCGACGCATACAGCGATACTCCGTGCTGCGGCGAGCTTGTGAAAACCGATTCCGTGCTTAAAGACAAAGACGGCAACCCCGCCGTTATCGAGGTTTTCAACGGCAGAGATGCCTACAAGGTTTCATACAAGGGCTACTACGAGAGCGGCCTTTTTAAGAAAAACTGGGATAAATTCTGCGAGGTCACGCCTGTGAGAGAGGCGGGCACCGTGCATCTTGATAATTTCTGCATCGCGCAGAATATGAATCCCTACACATCCGTTGACGAAGAATCGAAGGCGCGAAACAAGATGCTCGATTACATAATCTCACAGGGCATCGATGTCACAACCGAATATACCTACAGAGAGCTTGAACTGCGCGCGGAGTCTCCCGAGCACCCCATAAACATCTATTACAGGGCGCAGGGAAAGGAAGCGCCGAAGGGCGACTGGCGCGACGCGCCGTTTCATACTCTCGGCAGGATTTACGCCTCGTGGTGGACTAACAATATCACGGTCGGGGATTGTATGAAGATACCGCCCGCTCTTTACAGCGGACACCTGACGGATAAAAAACAGCTTGCCGTCTTTTACGGCGCTATGCACGGCGAGGATTTGTGGATGGATAAAAGCAACGATCCCGCCGACTGGGCAGGGGAGTTCCTGTATCAGTTCTGCACTCTTCAGCTTCCCTATTTCTATCTTAACAGATATGAGCGCCTTGAGCTGACGGAAAAGGATGAGGGATATATTGTCGGATTCTCGGGCGGTGTCGTCAGCGACGGCATTAAATCCGAAATCAGCAAAAACGGCATTATCCTTAAATCCGGAGGGGATGTTCTGCTTCCTCTTGACAGAGAGAACAAAACGTTTATCGCCTATTCAAAAGAAGGGCGAAGCGGAGAGTGGAATATACCCGATGCTTCCTTTGAGAGGGCGGAAATCTCGGTAATTACGGCGCAGGGGAATATTCCCGCAGGCGAAGCCGTGATTTCGGGAGGAAAAATCCGTCTCGATATAAAGCCCGGTCAGGCTCTTGCGATAAAAGAGATTAAATAATTTATTCAACGGAGATAAAAAGCTATGAAAAAAGAATACTGCGGAATGCCTATGCGCTTTGCTCACACGGGAGTCACTCAGTTTGCTCCCGAGAATTCCCTCGAGGCCTTCAAAAAGGCGGCCGAGCTCGGCTGCGAGGGGATTGAGATGGATATCCAGATAAGCGGAGACGGCGAAATAATAGTCACTCACAACGGCGATATGGGTTATATGACCTTTGACGAGCATAAGGATGTGCTCAGGGAAATGACCGTAAGCCAGATAAAGCAATTCGATATTCCCTACCGCAACGCCCTTAAAATGAAGTATCCGCCCTATCCCTGGACCGAGCATTACGGCGGCAGACGCGTCACAATACCCGAGTGTCACCCCGAGAGCCGCGTGACTCATCTTATAACCTTCCCCGAGTTTGACGAGTGGCTTTCCACGGTCGATTACGATCTCAACGTCGAAGTCGAATTCAAGACAACCGGAATGTGCCCGCGTATGGATGAGATTCTCGCTTCTTCTTCAAATGTTTCAAGGTATATCCTTTTCTCGGGCGATTGGAAAGTGCTCGAAGAGATGCAGGAGCATTACCGCACCGCCGGCAAACCCGATGGTCTGCGCCTCGGAGCCAATATCCGCTTCATCAATGAGCAGACGATGGATTTTGTAAAGCGCTCCGATCTCTGGGAAGTGGGCCTCAATAACGAAGCCTTTACCAAAGAGGATGTGGAAATGTTTGAATCTATGGGAATCAAGGTGTTTTCAAACCTCGGAGATTATCCCGAATGGTGGCGCAGCATCTGCGAAATGGGCGTCACAGGATTCAAGACAAATTATCCCGACGCATATACGGAGTGGTGGCTTTCGGAGATGGCATAAAAGCCTGAGATCGCCTGATTCCGAATTATTCAGAAAAGCAGGAATTCAATATGATAACACTTATAATAAAAAGAATAGTGGTGATTGCTATGGCAATAGTTTAGGCTTTCGGTTCCCTGTCGTCGGACAGACCGGCGGATTATTGCGGAGAGTTTGATTTCCCGCGCATTGCCGCCGAGCCGCAGCAGCCGGGAACAATCAAAATTATGTCTTACAATATCAGGTGCGGCGATGTGAACGGCGTTCAGGTCAAGCACCGTACGGGCATCGGCGTCAGGCAGATTCTTGAGGTTATGCCCGATTCCCTCGGTATTCAGGAGGCGACTCCCGAATGGATGAAGGTCCTTGACAGAGAGCTTTCGCTCTATGACTGGGTCGGTATTGAACGGGAAACAGGAGGCTCGCCACTGAAGAGCGGGGAACCCTGCCCGATTTTTTACCTGAAAACAAGATTCACACTGGAAGACAGCGGCAATTTCTGGGTGTCCGATACCCCCGATGTGCCTTCGCTCGGGCCCGGCGCCGCCTGTAAGCGCATCTGCACCTGGGCAAAGCTCAGGGACCGTCAGACAGGCAGGGAGATGGTTCACGTCAATACCCATTACGACCATGTTTCCGAGCAGGCGAGAGTTCAGGGCGCGGAAATAATCACCCGCTTCATCAAAGAGAATTTTGCGGGGATTCCTCTGGTATTCACCGCCGATATGAATACCACCGAAAAGGGCGAGGCCTATGCCAAAATGACTCTCTCCCTCTCCGACGCGAGAACCGGGGCTGAGAATTCCGTTTCATACGGCACCTTCCACGGCGGTAAAGACCCTGCGCTGCGCTCCGACTATTATATAGACTTTCTTCTCTGTTCAAAGGAATTTGAAGCCGCCGCCTACCGCACGGTTACCCGGGGCGTTGACGACAGATTCGTTTCCGATCATTTCCCGATTTATGCAGATCTTATTATCAAAGAGTAACGCGTTTTTTCTGTATAAGAAATTATTCCGGAACCGCCCCGACGGGCGGTTTTCTTTTTGTGCGGCCTCCCGCGGGCGGAGTTTTACGGTTTGTCACCTTTTTGTTAACCATAGAATAATATAATAAGGGCGTAAAATAAGATTACCGTAAACAGGAAAGAGACTTTTCGCATTAAAGACAACAGAAGGGAAACAGTTTATGAAACATTTGTCAAAGATTATCGTTGCCGTTGTGCCGGCGCTCACCGTTGCCGGCACTCTGCCCGCGCAGGTATTCGCCGATTCGATTCCCGAATTTATCAGCGAGATTAAAGTATATGAGGGGAATTACGATAACGCCGAAAAAGAGGGCTTTGACAACGCAGGCGTTACCGAGCTTATCTGCGACGCAACCGAAAACTATTCATTCACCGCGAGCGACAAAAACACAAGCTGGAAGGTCTATGTCCTTGATGAAAAATTTGAGGATGCCGCAAGATTCCTTCCTCAGGCAAATAAGCCCGCTCTTGAAGGCAACGGTACTCTTAAAATCGCAGAGGGTCAATATATCTACATCCTTTGCGGCGACAGCTCATTCACCGCTGACGCTCCTTCGGGCGCAACCTATACAATCAACTACGCAGGTTAAACCTCCGCAGAATTAAAAAGACTTAAAAGACCGCCTTACCGGCGGTCTTTTTTGACTGTGAAGGGCAGCCTCGATAAAAACAGGGACCGGCCGAAACAGTCGGTCCTTTGAATGTATCCGGCTTTCAGCGCGCCTGCCTGCGCTTGAGGGCGTAAGCGCGTCTTGCTTTTTTGATTTTTGCTCTTCTGACCGAAATCACGATTATGATTAAGGTAAGCGCCGCCGCGAGCGAAACGAGCGAATTATAAAGCCAATAGGGCTTTTTGATTATTTCGTTACCCGCGACAAGGTTAAGAGAATAATTCAGCCCGTCAACCTTGTATGTGATTCTGCCGAGCACCTGATTCTTCTGAATCGGCGCTTTAAACTCTCCGGGCAGGGCAATCTCCGTTTCAACATTGTCTTCGCCGGTTCCGACGGGAGCGACCGTCGTGATATCCGTCTGCAGAATAATATCGAGCACGGGCGTATCGCTGACCGCGTTGTCTATATTCACCTGCCTGATGAGCTTTCCGCCGGCGGCAATTTTCTTATAGGAATAGTTGTCATAAACATAGTCGAGCAGCTTTACCGTGTCCGAAAACCTCTCGTTGACTCTGCCGTAAATTTTTCCTCCCATAACAACGCAGATGAGATTCAGATTATCCTTACAGCTGCTTGAAACGAGGCATTCCCCGGCGGCGGCTGTGTGCCCGGTTTTGATTCCGCTGCAGTATGAGCGGTAATACTTTGAAGAGGGCAGCAACAGCTCGTTTGTGTTTGTGTATTTTCTGTCCGCGGCGGGGTGAATATCCGTCGCCGGCACCGTGAAGCTCTGTGTGGCGGTTATTTCATTGAATACATCGTATTTCCTGCATTCTTTTGCGATAAGATATAAATCATACGCGGTGCAGTAGTGATCCTCGCTGTGAACTCCGTTGGGATTTACAAAATGAAGATTCTCGCATCCCAGCTCCGAAGCTCTCTCGTTGCAGAGAGCGGCGAATGCCTCAACGCTGCCCGATACGTGCTCGGCAAGGGCGTAGGCGGCCTCGTTGGCGCTCGGTATAAGCAGGGCCTGAAGCAGAGTATAAACGCTCAGTTTTTCGCCGGCTCTGAGATTTGCGCTCTGATAACCTGCGGGTCTGAGATCGATTGCCCGCTGAGATACCGTGACAATATCTTCGGGGTCGCAGTTTTCGAGCACAAGCAGCGCGGTCAGGATTTTTGTCGTGCTTGCGGGATACATTTTTTCGTGAGCGTTCTTTTCATAAAAGACTTTTCCGCTGACCGGGTCAGCGAGATAAACCGCCCTGCAGCCTGTTTCGGGAGCGGGGGAGGGGGATTTCTGCTCATCCGGGGCGTATTCAAATGTGACTCTCGGCTCGTCCGCCGTTTCGCCGTCTTCATAGAGCGACTGCGAAAAAGTGACGGGACCGTCATAGATGTCCGGGTGAAAGCCCGCCTTCTCCGCGTGTGAAACGACGGGAGACAAAAGCAGGCACAGAGTCAGGATAATAACCGAAATTCTTTTTTTCATAAAACTATTTTATTCCTTCGGCAGATATAATCGGGCGGGAGGCTTCTGCGCGCCCCGCTTTTCATTTTTTCGTGTCAATTATATAGTACGGCGGCGGTTAAATCAATAAAAATATCCTGCACGCTTATTTTTTACAGCCGTTTTTCTTGAAAAGCCGCCTCCGGCGTATTATAATGTTGATGCCGCAGCGAGATAATAAACGATTTTATGTGTGCGGACAGGAGAGAAAAAATATGACCGATTTAAACGAAATCTATAAAAGCGTGCTTGAGGCCGACAGGGCTCCCGTGGTTATTTGCGACCTTGAAAATATCATTATCTATATGAATCCCTCGGCGGCGGAGCACTATGCCAAATGGGGCGGGGCGGAGCTTCTCGGTAAGAATCTGCTTAACTGCCACAACGAGAAATCCCGTGAAATGATTATAAAGGTGACTGACTGGTTCAAAGAATCGGCCGATAATAATCTCGTTCACACCTTTTATAATCCCAAAGAGAATAAGGATGTGTATATGGTCGCGCTGCGCGGCGGTGACGGAAAGCTCATCGGGTATTATGAGAAGCACGAATACCGCGACCGCGAGACAATGAAAATGTACGATATCGGATAAACAGAATCTTTTGAAAACCAAAGCCGCCGGAATAAAACCGGCGGCTGAAATTATGCCATGTTTAATTTAAAACCGGGGAGCTGCCCTCTTTATTGCTCCGTGCCGAGAAGGTCTATATCGGCGGCATAGGGCTTCATTCCGTTTATTACAATCTCCGCGAGCTGCGCCACTTCCATACCGAGCATTCCGCAGCCCTTTATTATCAGCTCCCTGTCGCATTTCGCGGCGAATTTCTTATCCTTGAATTTCTTCATGAAGCTCCTGACTTCAAGGTCTGTGATTCCGTGAGGCCTCATTCGGGCGCAGGCCTGTATGATTCCCGTCAGCTCGTCAACGGCAAAGAGAGATTTTTCCATATCCGTGAGAGGCTCAACATCGGTGCAGATTCCCCAGCCGTGGCTGAGAATCGCGCGGACATCTTCTTCGTCCACGCCCTCGGCGAGCAGCACTTTTTCGGTGTGCAGGAGATGCTCCTCCGGATATTTTTCATAATCGTAATCGTGCAGATATCCGACAGCCATCCAGTGCTCACGGTCAGCGCCGAAATAATCCGCCATTGCTCCCATCGCATACATCACGTTCTTCGCGTGAATGATGAGGTGGTATTCCTTGACCTGACTGTCGTTGAGCTCCTTTGCTCTTTCCAATGTAAGCATAATTCATATCTCCTTTGAATCAAAGTTCGATTTCTTCTCCCGGAGTGAGAATGAGCCTGCCGTCAGCTTTGAATTTTTCAGCCTTCGCGGGGTCAAAAAGCTTCCCGGGCGCTATGTGATAGGGGATGCTGTGCTTCGCTTTGACAAGCGCGGCGCATTCGGATGCCTCGGAGGGCTTCATATTGAATACTCCGTCACAGCAGAAGAAGGCGTAGTCTATATTCCTTCCGGCAAGCAGCGGCATCTGCTTTGTCTTGCTTGTGTCTCCCGAAACATATACGGTGACTCCGCTCTCCATGGTCAGAATGTAACCCACGCATTTTTTGACGCTGTGATTGAGGTTATATCCCGCCTCAACGGCCTCAACTTTTACAAAGCCGAAATCAAAAGACTGATGGCTGCCGCCCTTCAGGGCCTCTTCCCACGTGATGATACGGCATCCGGGATTCCGGTTTTTGATAAGATCGATATTCGTGTGGTCATGGTGCGCATGCGTGATGAGAATCAGGTCCGCCGAGGGCTCATATCCGCTGCCGGCGTAAGGGTCGATATAAATCACTTTATTGTCTCCCGTGGTGATTCTCAGGCTTGCGTGGCCCATATAGAGCAGTCTGTCGGCAGCTCTGCCGGGGTTATTCTCTCTTCCTTCCATTTTCTCTCTCCCGTTTCTGTTATTTGCGGATATAATCATATCATAAGAGGAATATTCTTTCAATAAAAATCTGCTCACGCCGGCTCCGGGCAGTTATGATTATGAAATTCCGGTTGAACAGCCCGGCTTATAATGATATAATAAAAACAGTAATTCCGCTGCTGATTCAACGGCGGAGACAGACATACACAGAGTTAAAGGAGAAGCAACAATGCCTGCATTATCCGAAAGAACACAGGGGTTTACCGATTCGGTAATCCGCCGAATGACGCGTATCTGTATGGAATGCGACGCGGTGAATCTTTCGCAGGGTTTCCCGGATTTCGACCCTCCGCGCGAAATTCTCGAGCGCCTTGCCGAGGTTACAAGAGAAGATTTTCACCAGTATTCCATTACCTGGGGCGCGCAGAATTTCAGGGAGGCGCTCGCCGAAAAGCAGAGCCGGTTTATGGGCAGGGAGATTAACCCGAATACCGATATCGTCGTGACCTGCGGCAGCACGGAAGCTATGATGGCCGCTATGATGAGCGTTGTGAATCCCGGGGATAAGGTTATCGTCTTTTCGCCGTTTTATGAGAATTACGGCGCGGACGCGATTCTCTCCGGCGCGCAGCCCATATATGTCCCTCTGCATCCGCCCGGATTCATCTTTAACGCCGATGAGCTTGAGGCGGCATTCAGACAGAATCCCAAAGCGCTGATTCTCTGTAACCCCTCAAATCCCTGCGGCAAAGTCTTCACCCGTGAGGAGCTTATGTTTATCGCCTCTCTCGCGGAGAAATACGATACCTATGTCATCACCGACGAGGTTTACGAGCATATAGTTTTTGAGCCGCACAAGCATATTTATTTCGCGTCGCTACCGGGAATGTGGGAGAGAACCGTCTCCTGCTCGTCTCTCTCAAAGACTTATTCGATTACAGGATGGAGACTCGGATACATTATCGCTCCCCCGGATATTATCGAAACGGCAAAGAAGGTTCACGATTTCCTTACTGTCGGCGCCGCCGCGCCCCTTCAGGAGGCCGCCGTAACGGGCCTGCGCTTCGGCGACGGGTACTACGCGGACCTTCTGAAAAAATACACCGCAAAAAGGGATTTGTTCCTCAAAGGCCTCGATGAGCTCAATATAGCCCACACGGTTCCTCAGGGCGCTTATTATGTCCTGCTCGATATTTCTGAATTCGGCTTTGAGAGCGATCTTGAATTCTGCGAGATTCTGGCGAGAGATGTCGGCGTCGGGGCAGTTCCCGGCTCAAGCTTTTTCCGCGAGCCGGTGAATAACCTTATAAGGCTTCATTTCGCCAAAAAGGACGAAACCCTTTATGACGCGCTTAACCGCCTTGAAAATATGAGAAAAAGAATACCTTACCGCAAGTAAATTAAAAACGGAGATGCAATATGAAATACAGAAAACTCGGCAAAACAAATCTTGAAGTCAGCGAAATCGGATTCGGCGGAGAATGGCTTGAGCGTCATGATGAGGATGAATCCGTTGAGCTTATGCGCTGCGCTCATGAGAAGGGAATCAATATTGTTGACTGCTGGATGCCCGACCCGAAATCCAGGGATATTATCGGCAGGGCGATGGAAGGATGCCGCAAATCCTGGTATGTTCAGGGCCATATCGGCTCGACTTATCAGAACGGTCAGTATGTGAGAACACGCGAGCTGAAAGAGGTAAGACCCGCTTTTGAGGATATGCTCAGAAGATTCAGAAGCGACTATGTCGATATAGGAATGATTCACTACATAGATTCTCTCGAAGACTGGAATACCGCGATGAACGGCGACTATATCGCTTATGTCCGCGAGCTTCACGAAAAGGGAATAATAAAGCATATAGGGCTCTCCACTCATAACCCGGTTATCGGCAAAATGGCCGTTAAGACAGGCTTTATCGAAATGATTCTTTTCAGCATCAACCCCGCCTTTGATATGAGACCCGCGACCGATGACCTCGATTCAATGTTCACGGGCTATGAGAATAAAGACTTCTCAGGCATTGACCCCGACAGGGCGGAGCTTTACCGTATGTGTGAAGAGAACAATGTCGGCATAACGGTTATGAAGGGCTTCTTCGGCGGCAGACTATTCAATAAAGAGCAGTCTCCCTTCGGCGTCGCTTTCACTCCCGCCCAGTTAATCCATTATTCCCTGACAAGGCCGGGCGTCGCGTCAATCCTCTGCGGGCTCGACAGCAGGGAGCAGCTTGAAGAAGCCGTTGCCTATGAAACCGCGTCGGACGATGAGAAGGATTACGCTTCGGTTATAGCGGGCGCTCCGCTGCATTCTTATTCGGGCAAGTGCACCTATTGCGGCCACTGCAAGCCGTGCCCTGTGGATATCGATATCGCTATGGTCAATAAACTATATGACCTTGCTTCCTCGCAGGAAGAAACACCCGAAAGCATTGCCGGTCACTATAAATCTCTTGAGCACACCGCGTCCGAATGCATAGGCTGCAGGAGCTGCGAATCCAGATGCCCGTTCGGCGTCGGAATCGCCGAGCGCATGACCGCAGCCGCAACCCTCTTCGGGGTGTGAGATATAAGAGGTTTTCCAATTGTCAAACGCCGGTTCACCCTGCGTATCTCTTTCCTTTTTCATTGACTTTAATACCAAATCCGAATATAATATAATCGGTTAAAGGGAGCGTGAATTCTTTTTAAGGCCGCCGTTATTCAACTGCCGCGGGGAGCAGCAGGCGGCGTTTTACGGCTCCCGCACCATTTCAGATTATCACCGAGGTCCTTTACAATGATCGGAAAAGTATTGAGCGGTTTAGCGATGAAGCTCATGGTTTCAAAGGGCAAACAGAGCCTTCGCCGTATGGAAAAATCTTCATACGAGCCTGAGGCCGAAAACAATGAACTGCTCAAAAAAATCATAAAATCAAATAAAAATACGGAATTCGGCCGCCTTCACAATTTCGGGAGCATCAGGTCGCCCGAAGATTTCAGAAGGAATGTGCCCGTATCCGGATATGAGGATTACGCCGGTTATATTGAGAGAATCAAAAACGGCGAAAATAACGTTCTTGTTTCCTCCCGTATTCTCGGCTTTTCGCGGACCTCCGGCTCGTCGGGTATTCCCAAATACATTCCGGCAACGGCCGCGTCGCTCAAAGCTTATGTCCGCTACACCTGGACGAGGGCGCTGGCTCTCGGAGCGCTGCAGCTTGAAAAGCAGGGCGAAAAATACAGGCCCGGCAGGGGAATATTCCTCTCGCCCGCAACCAATGAGTGCCTGCCCGACGGTATGATTTGCAGCAACATAGCCGAGATAGGGGCAAGACAATACGGCAGATTCTATCCTTTTATTCTCACCGTGCCCGGCAGGAATCTTTTTGATGTTCACGACGGCGATTATGTCTATAACATCTATCGCTTCGCCCTTCAGGATGAAGACGCTTCGTTCATATTCTCGGTGTTTTTCAGCATAAACGTCAGCCAGGCCACCTACCTCAGAAACAACTGGCGCCTGATTGTTGATGATATTGAAAAAGGCACGATTGACGAAAGCGTAAATATGAAGCCGGAATTGCGTGAGTATCTGACGAAGCGCATTAAACCCATGCCCGCGAGAGCAAAGTATCTGCGCGAGCAGTTCGAAAAGGGCTTTGATAAAACGCTCTTTAAAAGAATCTGGCCCAATATGACCGTCATAAGCAGTATCGGCAACGCCTCTTTCAGGCCTTCGTCCGAATACATCCGCGCGCTTGCCGAAGGCATACCGCTTGACTTTTCAATTTACGGCGCGTCCGAAGTTCTTGTGGCCGCGTGTTACGAGCTGGAGAATACCGATATGCAGCTTCTGACCGACAGCTGCTATTATGAATTCATACGCTTCGGCGATGAGAATGAAGAGATTCTCGGCATCAGCGAGCTTACCGCCGGCGAAAAATATGAGATTCTCATAACAAATCAGGCGGGTCTCTACCGCTACCGTCTCAAGGATGTGCTCGAGGTCAAAGGCTTCCGCAACAGATGCCCCCTCATTTCTTTTGTTTTCCGCAAGGGGCAGATGTTCAATATAGCGGGCGAAAAGTTCAGCGAGGAAGACGCCCGCAACACCGTCGAAGCGGTTGCGAAAGCACACGGGGTTAAAATCGAAAACTGGCTGTTTTATCAGGATGACAGCGTGGTGCCCGGCAGATATGTTCTGCTCTATGAAGACGAGAGCGGCGCTGACCTTGCCGAGTGCGTCGATGAGATTGAAGGCTATATGGGGGAGTGCAACAAACGCTACCCCTCACAGAGAGAAAAAGGCTTTATCGGAAGGCTCGCGGTGCAAAAACAGATTCCCGGCACCCATAAGCAGTGGGCCGAGAGGTGCGTGTCTCTCGGGGCATCCGCCGCTCAGATAAAACCCGTTCATTCACTTGATAATGAAGAAAAAAAAGAGTTTTTCCTCTCAAAAATACAAAATTGACAATCACGGACAAGGAGGCAGAATTATGAAAAAAGCTATATCCGTTATTCTCGCGGCGATATTTGTCCTTTCCTGCTTTGCGTGCGCGGGGTCCGCGGCGAATGCTCAGACCGTTAAGCAGTACGGCAAAGAGGGCGGCTATCTCGCCATTGGCGACAGCCTTTTCAGAGGCTGCGGAGCAGAGGGCTTCTACATCAACAACGACGAATATGAGGGCGGTCAGTATGATATGTATTTCCTGCGCAATGTCGTGGGCGCCGTCCCCAATCTGATTTCACAGGCGGTCGGCTGCAACGCTCCCGACGATATGACAGACTCGAGCGGCAACTTCTGGCCTCTCTGTTACCCCGGAATGACCGTCGCTATGATGATGGACCTTCTCGGAATCGAGGATAACTTCACCGATACCGCGCTTGACTATCAGTATTATGATGAAATGCTCCGTTATTTCGGCTGGGAAGGCTCGTTTGACGGCACGAGAGAGGGCGAAGTCTATGTTGAGGGCGAATGCGGCAAATGCGGCAACATAATTGATGTTATCAAAAAGGCGGATCTCATTACCGTTGAGCTCGGTATGTGCGATGTCTTTTACCGCGTTTACAGAATCGCTTCAAACGGCGGCAGCCTCGCAGGCGGCGCGAGCTTTGACCTGAGCAGCCCCGAGAGCATACTCAACCTTGTTTCGAGCGCAATAAAAGAAATCAATTTCGGCTTCAATTACTGGAAGGAATTTTATCCTTATCTTATCAAAAAGATTCAGCAGCTGAATCCCGACGCAACAATCGTTATGGTGGGCTCGTTCAATCTTCTCAACGAGCTTACTCTCACGGATGAAACCGTCGTCCCTCTCGGCTCGCTTTTCACAGGCCTTACGACAAAGATGAATCTGCAGTATGAAAAATGGGCGAAGGAATTCAACGTCCTCTATGCCGATGTCGCTAATACCGAGGTTCAGGCAACCGAAAACGACTGGTCCCTTCTCGGCGATTTCAAAGACAATACCTTCACGGCAACCCATCCCACACAGAAGGGCTACGACTATATGACAAGGCAGATTCTCTCAGTCCTGCCCGAAGAGACGGCAAAAGAGGGAATATCGGTCGATCTCGGCAGATTTGAAAAAGTCGATTATGTTCTTGTCAACGGCCTGCCTGTAACGGATTATTCGATGGACGGCTTTGTTCTCAACATCGACTATCCCGCGCTTATCGGAGCAAATCTTACGGTCGCTGTTAAGAATGACGACGGCACCGTTTCGGTGAGGACTTATCAGCTTCTTTACAAGCCTGATACGGGATACACCGCTTACAGAATCTACGGGCGAAACGACTTTTTCGGAACCCTT
>CACZTQ010000135.1 GCA_902784155.1 Oscillospiraceae bacterium | reverse complement strand
CGTGAGGCCGTTATACGAATTTGTCAGCTTAACGGCGGCTGTCAGCACCCATCCCGAAACGACGAGGAACATCCCCGCCTTCGAAACCTTATAGTCAAAATACATTCCGAAGGCCGCTACCGGGAAGGTCGTCAGGAAGAGAGCGAAAAGGCTCATTCTTTCGGAGACGAAAATGTTTATAATCAGCGTCAGGGCAACGCCGAGAACGCATCCCGCAACGGTCATCGAAACGTAGTTATCGTCAAAATATGTGTTGAATTCCCTGAGAAACGGGAGCGTGTCGTGAGTATCGATATAGGCGAGCGTGTTGTTTCTTATGGCGCTCACGCCGCTGTTTGCGACCGAATAGAAGGTCGTGCCCAGAGCGACTATACCGAAAAGGACGATGAGATAAATGATTATCTTTGCCCTCTTGCCCGCGTACATAAACGAGAAAATCAGAGCCGCCGCCGCGCAGGACATCGCAACCGGCAGCGTATTCAGATCAAGCTCAAACGCCGTGACGAAGCAGTAGATACTGCCGAACGCGCAGCAAAAAAGAATCAGGGCGTTCACGATATACTTGAGATAAGGGAAGCCCTCCTTTTCCGCCTGCAAATCGGAGGAAAAAAGAATACCCGTCTTACCCGCAAGCTCATTTCTGTATTCCCTGAGCTTCCTGTCGCTGTTGAGTTTTAATCTGTCCGATAATTTCAGAGACATATCAGAACCACTTTATCCTTATAGACGCCTATCCTGCCGCCGGACTGCATATCGAATCCGGGAGTGGTGAAATAGACGGCCGTATCATTTTTATTCTCTCTGCTCTCTTTGTATCTTATGAAGGCCTCGAAGCCCTCGTAGCTTCTCATCATGAATATCTGACGCAGCGCGTCGTGAAGGGAATCCTCGTCATCGACCTTCTCCTGCCTGAACTGACCTTTATCAACGTCAAACCAGCTGACATTGAATGTGATTTCCATATCGATAAGTCTGACGGCGGCGGAGTAAAACGCGGTCATAAGCTCGTCGAGGAAACCGACCTCGTCACTGTCGCGCCTGAGCTCGATAAGAAGGGTGAGAATCCTGTCATACATCAGCTCGAATTCCTTGACATAGAGGTCGTCGTATTTTGAGCTGATTTTCCAGTTAACCCTCTGCATCCTGTCGCCGGGAGCATAGAGGCGGAAATCCTTAATCTGAGTCACATCCTCGGTGGCGTCTGACGAATCACTGTCGTTGTCTTCGCCCTGAGAGAATGTATTCTCGACTATATTCATTATAATTTCATCGCTCTGAGGAAAAACGGAGATACGGGAGGAGTTATCCCAGCTTTTTTCAAAAACTTTAAGGCCGAGATAATCCTGCATTCTCATCGTTTCGCCCGTGAGAGTGACGAGCCCCGCGTAAACGGAGCTGATATTCCAGCGGAATGTGTGAGAGCCCCGTCTGACGGGCAGAGTCATCTCCTGCTTCTCTTCGTTGGGATAAAAGCCGTTCTCAACCCTGTAGCCGAGTCTGACTCCCGGAAGCGGGAAAAAGGTGGGGTTGATGACCGTGAAATCGACCGGGATGTCGTTGCGCTCGCCCACCGATTCGAGAGGAATATCCGTTTTTACCGTCAGCGCCGAAAAGACCCTGCGCGAAATCACAAGGCTGACAACGGCGAGCATAACGGTTATGAGCATAAGATAAAAGAAAAAGAAATTGTGAAAAAAGATCAGCAGCGCAATCTCAATCAGAAGAATCGCGCCGTATTTAATCCTGTTACCGATCATATAATCTCCCGTTCCGTCACGACGGCATTTTTACAAGCCCGGCAACCTCGCTTATTATTTCCTCTTCCTTTTTGCCCGCAGCCTTCGCCTTGGCGCTGAGAGTGACCCTGTGGCAGGAAACGAGCGGCATAACATAAAGCACGTCCTCGGGGACGAGATAATCCCTGCCCTGCATATAAGCTCTCGCTCTCGCCATTCTGAGCATCGCCTTCGCGCCTCTCGGGCTCACGCCGCTGCGAAGCCACTCGATTTCGCGCGAGGCCTTTACGAGCGCCGAGATATAGTCATAGACGGTATCCTCAACGTGGGTTTCGACCGCCTCGGCCTGCATCTGCTGAATCTCGTCAAGAGTCATAATCCTGCTCAGGGACGTCATAT
The DNA here is from genome assembly GCA_902784155.1 of Oscillospiraceae bacterium. GTDB lineage: Bacteria > Bacillota > Clostridia > Oscillospirales > Acutalibacteraceae > CAG-177. Next base: position 1,823 of record CACZTQ010000135.1, on the reverse strand, counting down.
TGCTCTTATCCCTGCTCTCGTTTTTGAGCATTATGGATTCGCTCTTTTCATCGGGATAGCCCATTGTGAGCTTTATCATAAATCTGTCAAGCTGTGACTCGGGGAGCTTCTGAGTGCCCGCGGAGCCCAGAGGATTCTGTGTGGCGATGACAAAAAACGGGACGGGAAGCGGATGGGTAACGCCGTCAACCGTGACGCTCCCCTCCTCCATAACCTCGAGGAGCGCGGACTGCGTCTTGGGAGAGGTCCTGTTGAGCTCGTCCGCAAGGAAGAGGTTGCACATAACCGCGCCTTCCTTGTATTCAAACTCGCCCGTATTCTTGTTATACATCATAAACCCCGTGACATCGCCGGGCATCGCGTCGGGAGTGAACTGCATTCTCTTGTATTCGAGCGAAAGAGTCCTCGAAAGGGCGAGCGCGAGCGTTGTCTTGCCGACTCCGGGAATATCCTCGAGCATTATATGCCCGCCCGCAATCATAGCCATAAGCACATTGGCTATAACTTCATCCTTGCCGATAATAACCTTGCGGATTTCCTCCTCGACTGAGGTTATCTTCTTTTGTAAACTTCCGGTCATATTCTCTCTCCTGTAAATACTGTAACGCCGGACAACCCGGCCGCATTTAATTCAGGGCTTCCCTGACAATCTCAGCCCTTTTGGCGTCTCTCGCGGCGGAGGTGTCGATTCCCTCGTATGTTACGGAAACGGTGGCAGGCTGAACATCGGTTATGAGCGCGTCAATCTTTTCGACGGGGATATCGAGAAGGCCCGTATAAGCGCCGAATCTCACGAATGAGATGAGCCCCATGAATTCTTCCGCCGTCAGAAGCCTCGCGTTTTTGAGAAGACCGTAGGCGCGGTAAATCTTATCCTCGGAGGAGGGGTCCTTAATCTCTCTCTCGGCGGCGCCGAGCTCGCGGTTGACTATCTGACGCACTATAGACTCAAGATTCGCTATAGCCGTCTCCTCGGTGATACCGAGGGTGATTTTATTCGAAATCTGATAAATGTCGCCTGCCGGATTCTTCCTGTTGCCGTAGGCGCCGCTGATGCTCAGACCGAGCTTTGAGACCGTGCCCGCTATTGCGCCTATCTGGCCGCAGAGAGTCAGGGCGGGCAGATGAAGGAATACGGAGGCTCTCATAGCCGTGCCGAGATTCGCGGGCGAGCTTGTGAGATACCCGATTCTCTCGTCAAACGAAAAACCGAGGCTGCCGTTGAGGCGGTCGTCGATTGAGTCCGCTTTTGAATACGCTTCGCCCAGCGAAAAGCCCGTCTTCATTACCTGAAGCTTGATATGGTCCTCTTCGCCGACCATAATGCTCACGCTCTCGTCATCCGAGAGGATGAGACCCGATTCGTCGCGGTGCGAGGCAAAGTCGGCGCTGATGAGATGCCTTTCGGCGAGCGACACTGCCTGAAGGTCGCTGAAAGAACTCATTTCATAAAATGTATATCCCTCGCCGAGGGTTTCGGATACCGCCCCGCGGACTTTGGCATTCAGCTGCTTTTTCCCTTCCGCGTCAAGGCGCCAGGGATAGACAAAGCCGTCGATATTGCGGGCGAGACGTATTCTCGTTGAAATGACGACATTATTTTGCTCGCCCTTTTCGGTGTACCATTTTTTCATTTGTTATCCCCTCCCGAAAGCGCGCGGATTTCATCCCTGAGCTGAGCCGCCCTCTCAAAATCCTGAACGGCCACGGCCTCGTCCATCTCCGCTCTGAGCTTCGCGATTCTTTCGGCGCCGGATTCGGGCTTCTCGCGTCTGCCCGCTCCCGAGCCGACCTTGCCGGTGTGGCTCGCCTGGCCGTGAATT
>CACZTQ010000134.1 GCA_902784155.1 Oscillospiraceae bacterium | reverse complement strand
TTGACCCCGCCCTTATGGCCGGACCGATGATTACAACCATCGTTGACGCCATAACGCTTCTGATTTATTTTGGAATCGCCACGGCCGCCATATCAAACGGTTTCCTGATGCCGCACACAGTATAGTATTATATATAATTTTATAAAAAACTCTTGATTTTTATACTACGGTGTGATATTATACGCTATGTTGGAATAGAGTTAACGTAAAGGAGTGGGTCGCCCCGCTCTTTTACTTTTGCAGAAAAGGAGAAAGAAATGTCAAAGGGAAAGGGCGGAAACGTATCGTCAGCCGTATGGCAGATTGCCGCGCCCGTAGCTGAAAAGCTCGGCGTTGAAATATGGGATATCCGTTTCCTCAAAGAGGGATCGGACTGGTTTCTGAGAATCATCCTCGACAAAGAGGGCGGCATCGGTATCGATGACTGCGAGGCGTTCAGCCGCGCGATAGACGCTCCTCTTGACGAGCTCGACCCGATTGAGCAGAGCTACTGCCTTGAGGTAAGCTCGCCCGGTCTCGAGAGAGAGCTCACAAGACCGGAGCATTTTGAAAAGAACATCGGAGAAAAAATCAAAGTCAAGCTCATAAGGCCCGTTGACGGGGTAAGAGAATTCAGCGGAATCCTCGAAAGCGCGGATAAGGGAAGATTCACTTTAAGGCTCCCCGACGGCGGCGCGATGGATATTGACAAAAAAGAAACTTCATATATCAAGCTCGACGATTTTGAGTAAGAAAGGATTGATTGTTAAAAATGAAAAATTCTGAATTCTTTGAAGCTGTTGAGGCAATGGCCCACGAAAAGGGCGTGCCCGCGGAAATACTTTTCGGAGCGATTTCCAAATCCATAATCACTTCAATCAAAAAAGATTACGGCGACAGAGAGGATGTAATCTTTGTTGACATCAATCCCGAAAAGCAGACTCTCAAGACCTTCTACAGAAGGACTGTCGTGAGCGAGGTCGAGGACCCCATCGGAGAGATTTCTCTCGAGGAGGCGCAGAAGCTCAAAAAGAGAATCAAAATCGGCGACTTCATAGATAAAGAAATCAACACCAAAGAAATCAGCCGTATCAACGCCGTCAAGGGCAAGCATCTTATCCGTCAGAATGTCAACGACGCTGAGACGGAGCGCAAGAGAGCGGAGCTTCAGGATAAGAATCAGGAGCTCGCTACCGCGAAGATTGTCAGGGTTGACCCCGAGACAAAGGATGCCTTTGTTGAAATCGGCAAGGTTGTCGAGAGACTGCCGAGAAACGATCAGATTCCCACAGACGACCTTGTTGAAGGCGATTATGTCAAGGTCTATATTTCCGATATAAAAGAGAGCCCCAAGGGCCCGAGAGCCATAGTTTCGAGAACTCACGTCGGCCTTGTACGCAGGCTACTCGAGATTGAGGTACCCGAAATAGCGGACGGAGTTGTTGAGATAAGATCCGTTGCGAGAGAGCCCGGCTCAAGAAGCAAGATTGCCGTTATGTCAACCGACGCCAATGTTGACGCCGTGGGCGCCTGCATAGGTCAGAAGGGCGCGAGAATCAACCGCATAGTCGATGAGCTCGGCGGCGAGAAGCTCGATGTTGTCAATTACAGCGACGACCCCGCAGAATTTGTCGCGGCGGCGCTTGCCCCGGCAGACGTTATCGCGGTTGAGATACTCAGCGAGGATGAGAAATCCTGCAGAGTAACGGTCCCCAACGATCAGCTTTCTCTCGCCATCGGCAACAAGGGCCAGAATGCCCGCCTTGCAAACAGACTCACCGGCTGGAAAATCGATATAAAGCCCGAATTCGAGGAGCCTGTTATCAATTTTGACGATTAAAATCAGGAGTTGAGCCAATGCCAGCACATCGTGTTCCAATGAGAAAATGCACGGGCTGCAACGAAATGCGCCCCAAAAAAGAACTTGTCAGAGTAGTCAGAAGCCCCGAGGGAGAGATTTCTCTCGACCTTACCGGTAAGAAACCCGGCAGAGGCGCTTATGTCTGCCGCGACGCCGCCTGCCTTGCGAAGGCGAGAAAGGCCAAGAGATTCGAGAGAGCATTTTCCTGCGAGATTCCCGATGAAGTCTATGAGAGGATGGGAGAAACGCTCAATGAAGACGGATAAGCTTCTCTCCCTGCTCGGAATGTGCCGCAAGGCAAACAGACTCAGCTGCGGGCACGACGGCGCTGTCGGCGCGATAAGAAGCGGCAAGGCAAAGCTTTGTTTGTTAAGCAGTGATTCTTCCGACAGACTGAGGAAAGAAACAGAAAGAGAACTGAAAAAAAAAAAAGAAAAAATACCGCTTGCGGTAACAAAATACAGTATGATTGAAATCGGAAACGCGACGGGGCTTAAATCGGCCGTCGTGACTGTCGATGATGAGGGCTTCGCAAAAGCAATGCTTTCACTTCTTGAAACCGAAGAGGAGGTTAACGGATGACACAGAAATATAAGATTCAGGATGTAGCACAGGATCTGGGTACAGATTCCAAGAGTATCATTGCCATCCTCGGAAAATACTATGAAGGAGTCAAAAGGACCCGCACTTCCGCGCCGGATCCCGATGAGCTCGATTTAATCTTTGAAGAATTCACCAAAAAGTTTGAGACTGATAATCTCGACGCGTATTTCGCTCTGACTTCTCCCGGAGCGCCCGCAGAAGAGGCTCCCGCCAAGGAAGAAGCTCCCGCGAAGGAAGAGAAGCCCGCAGCGGAAGAGAAACCCGCGAAGAAATCCGCGAAGGAAAAGAAGGAAGAGCCCGCAGCGGCAAAGCCTGCTGAGCCCAAAGAGAAGCCGGCGGCAAAAGCCGGAGCGGCGAAGCCTGCCCCCGCAGCGGAAGAAAAACCTGCCGAAGCTCCCAAAAAAGAGGAGCCTGCCAAGGCGGAAAAAGAGCCCGCAAAAGATGAGAAGAAATCTGCGCGCGAAAAGGCTCCCAAGATGCCCGCCATGCCTCAGAGGCCGGTCAAAGAAAAGAAGAAAGAGAATAAGCCCGTCCAGCACAGGACCAAGGGCGAGCAGACGACCGTTGACCTCAGACAGAGCAACGTCGATCTCGAAAAATACAACGAAAAATATGAGAATCTCGGCCCCGCAAACAGCAAGAGGGCCTATGACAGCGCTCCCGCGAAGCAAAAGATCAACCAGAAGAGCAAGCAGTACAGAAAGCAGGGAGGCAAGCCCGCAAGACGCGAAACCGAGAAAGAGCGCCTTGCAAGAATCGCCGCCGAGAGAGCAAAGAAACCTCAGCTTCATCTTCGCATACCCGATGAAATCACGGTCGGCGAACTCGCTTCAATGCTCAAGATGACCGCCGCCGAGGTTATAAAGAAGCTGTTTACGCTCGGCCAGATGGCGTCCATCAACGACACTCTCGACTATGAGACTGCCGCTATAGTCGCCGAGGAGCTCGGCGCGAAGGCGGAGAAGCTTGTTGTTGTAACAATAGAAGACCGCATTATCGATGACAGCGAAGACGAGGAGAAGGATCTTCTCAAGAGAGACCCCGTTGTCGTTGTTATGGGACACGTTGACCACGGTAAGACCTCGATTCTCGACGCTATCAGAAACACCTCGGTCACCGCGGGCGAAGCGGGCGGAATCACCCAGCATATCGGCGCCTCGCGCGTTACCGTCAACGGTCAGAATATTACATTCCTCGACACCCCCGGCCACGAGGCCTTCACCTCAATGCGTCTGAGAGGCGCCATGGCAACGGATATAGCTATCCTTGTCGTTGCCGCCGATGACGGTATCATGCCGCAGACAATCGAGGCAATCAACCACGCTAAGGCCGCGGGAGTCCAGATTATAGTAGCCATCAACAAGATGGATAAACCGACCGCAAACCCCGACAGAGTGCTTCAGCAGCTCACCGAGTATGAGCTCGTTCCCGAGGACTGGGGCGGCGACACTATCTGCGTCCCCTGCTCCGCTCTGACAAAACAGGGTATCGACAATCTTCTCGAGAGCGTTCTGCTCGTTGCGGAAATGCTCGAGCTCAAGGCGAATCCCAACAGAAACGCCAAGGGTATTGTTATCGAAGCAAGGCTCGATAAGGGCAGAGGCCCCGTATCGACACTCCTTGTCCAGAACGGTACTCTCAAATCGGGCGACATCATTGTTGCCGGCTCCGCTGTCGGCCGCGTAAGGGTTATGACCGATGACAAGGGCCGCAAGGTCAACCAGGCGGGTCCGTCAGTTCCCGTTGAAATCATGGGCCTTGACGAAGTACCTCAGGCAGGCGACGGCTTCGACGCGGTCAAGGATGAGAAGCTCGCGAGAGAGCTTGTCGAGCAGAGAAAGGCAAAGGCTAAAGAAGAGCAGTTCAAGGAGTATCAGAAGGTTACTCTTGAGAATCTCTTCGATTCAATCAAGGAAGGCGAGCTCAAAGAGCTCAATATCATAATCAAGGCCGACGTTCAGGGCTCGGCGGAGGCGGTCAAGCAGAGCCTCGTCAAGCTCTCTAACGAAGAGGTCAAGGTCAAGGTCATCCACACGGGTGTCGGCGGAATCCGCGAGAGCGATGTAATGCTCGCGGGCGCTTCCAACGCCATAATAGTCGGCTTCAACGTCAGACCCGACAACGTCGCTCAGGAGAGCGCGGAGCGTGACGGCGTTGAAATCAAGTGCTACAGGGTTATCTATGACTGCATCAACGAAATCGAAGCCGCCATCAAGGGCATGCTCGCTCCGAAATTCAGGGATGTCGATATAGGCAAGGCGGAAGTCAGACAGGTTGTCAAGATTTCCTCAATCGGCAACATCGCCGGCTGCCACGTCACAAACGGCAAGGTCGTAAGAAACTCCAAGGTCAGAGTCGTCAGAGACGGTATTATAGTGACCGAGGATGTCATGGCCTCGCTGCGCAGATTCAAGGATGATGTCAAGGAAGTCGCTCAAGGCTTCGACTGCGGTATCGGCCTTGAAAAATACAACGACATCAAAGAGGGCGACATTTTCGAATTCTATATCACAGAGGAATACAAAGACTAAGAGGGACCGAAATGGCCGGATACAGAATTGACAGAGTCTCGGAAGACATAAAAAGAGAAATCGCCGCTATAATCCGCGAGCTGAAGGACCCGAGGATTCAGGGAATGCTCACGGTTGTAAATGTAGAAGTCAGCTCAGACGCCTCATTCGCGAAGGTATATGTCAGCGCGATGGAGGGCATCGACACCGCGAAGCTTGCGGTCAAAGGGCTGACGAGCGCGACGGGCTACATCCGCAGAGAGATAGGCAAGCGCCTTCATCTGCGCAAGACGCCCGAGCTCAAATTCATAGCGGATGATTCCATAGAAAAAGGCATGAACATCACAAGAATGCTCAATACTATAATCAATGAGGAAAACGCCGATGATGGTGAATCTCAATGAAACCGCCGCTTTACTGCTGAATAATGACAATTTCCTCCTGCTGTGTCACATCTCTCCCGACGGAGACACGGTGGGCAGCGCAACCGCGCTCGCGAGAGGTCTTGTTTCAAAGGGCAAGAAGGTAAAAATTCTCTGCGGCGACAAATTCACAAGCGAATATTCATTTATGTTTGACGGGCTTGAAATGAGTGAGGAAGAGCCCCGCTTCATTGTTGCCGTTGACGTTGCCGACCCGAAGCTTCTCGGCGCGCAATACAAAAAAGAATACGGCGGCAGGGTTGACCTTTGCATCGACCATCACTCCACAAACGTTATCTACGCCGCAAAGACCTGTCTTGAGCCCAATTCCGCATCCGCGGCGGAAATAATCTATCTTCTGCTCGAAGAAATGGGCGTGGAAATCACTCCCGAAATCGCGGGATGTCTCTACACCGGCGTTTCGACAGATACCGGATGCTTCAGGTTTTCAAACACGACTGTACGCACTTTTCAAATAGCGGCAAAGCTTGCGGAATACGGCGCCGACTATTACAATATCAATCAGTCGTTTTTTGAAACAAAGACAAAGACCTACGCCGCCCTTGAACGCCTTGCGCTCGAAGGGATGAGATTTTATTTTGACGGCAGATGCGCCGTTATATGCGTCACGCGCAGTATGTATGATGAAACAGGCTCCAACGAAGCCGAGACCACAAAGCTCGCGAATCTGCCCAGGCAGGTTGAGGGAGTCAAGGTGGGCGTGCTTATGCGTGAGCTTGAGGACGGCAGTTTCAAATGCTCGCTGAGAACTCACGGCGAGATTGACGCTTCTCTCATCGCCGCGAAGCTCGGCGGAGGAGGTCACGTCGGAGCGGCCGCCTGCACGATTGAGGCAGACAAAGACAAATCGACCGAATTGATACTCAAAGCCATCGAGCCCGAAATCTGCGATGAGGATTCGGCTTTGAAATAAAAAATAACCGCCTCACGGCGGTCACATATCCGCCGGTAGCATAGCCGGATAATGCATCGGATTCCGATTCCGAAGATCGGGGGTTCGAATCCCTTCCGGCGGGCCAGAAAAGAGCACTTGTTTTACAAGTGCTCTTTTCAATGAAGTCGCCCCTTTCGGGGCTGATGAAGAAATGAAGAAATGCATGGGCTCGCCGGGCTCGCCGATGTTAAAAGGCGGCTTCGCTTCATTTGCGCCGCAGGCGCATACATCATTAACGAGCAAAGCGAGTGACATCATCAGGGCGGCATCCCGATATCATTTTTAAGTCTTCAGTCTTCATTATTCATTTATAATTGACAGGATTTTCTAACTGAATAATGAATACTGAAAAACTGTTTAATTAATAATGTCCGGCGGGCCAGAAAAGAGCACTTGTTTTACAAGTGCTCTTTTCAATGAAGCCGCCCCTTTCGGGGCTGATGAAGAAATGAAGTAATGAAGAAATGCAGGGGCTCGTTGGGCTCACCGAAGATGAGAGGCGGCTTCGCTTCATTTGCGCCGCAGGCGCATACTTCATTAACGAGCAATGCGAGTGACATCATCAGGGCGGCAGCCCGACATCATTTTATACATACTCCGCCGCTCTCTTTCGGGAGAGCGGCGGAATCATATTTATCAATGTATTTAATTAAAATCTATTCAATTAAACCACTTATACAGCAGGCCGAAGAATGCCAGCACGGGTGTCAGCTTTTCAAGCAGTTCGCCGAAGAAGAGCCTTGTCT
>CACZTQ010000133.1 GCA_902784155.1 Oscillospiraceae bacterium | reverse complement strand
GCGCTGTTAAATATTCCCGGGGAATATGATTTGAAGCAGATTGAAAAATGGCTCGGGACCGTGAAAAAAGCTGCCGATAAATCCCGCTTATAAAATGATTTTAAACATACTCCGTACGCCGTACAGCGTACGGAGTTTATTATTTATCAATAAAAAAATTTCAATTATGGCTGAATAGTTATTGAATTAAACAAAAAATAAAAAATACTTTATTTTATAAATATTATGTGATAATATATACAATGGATTAAAACAAAGGAAGTGTCGAAATGCAAAAGAAAATCAGCAGTATGCCTTTTAAGGGAACCCCCGAACAGGAAGCGGAACTTAAAAAGTATATCGAAGAAAACAAAAGCGACAAAAGCAGACTGATGGCTGTTATGCAGGCCGCGCAGGAAATCTACGGATATCTTCCCATGGAAGTTCAGCAAATTATTGCCGACGGTATGGATGTCCCTCTTGAGAAGGTATTCGGCGTTGCTACATTCTACGCGCAGTTTGCCCTTTCACCCAAGGGAGAATACAACATCTCCGTCTGCCTTGGCACCGCTTGCTATGTCAAGGGCGCGCAGGCTGTTCTTGACAAGATTTCCGAAATACTCGGAATCGGCGTTGACGAATGCACTCCCGACGGTAAGTTTTCACTTCAGGCCTGCCGCTGCATAGGCGCCTGCGGTCTCGGCCCCGTTATGATGGTCAATGACGAAGTATTCGGTAAACTTACTCCCGATGCCATCCCCGCAATACTTCAGAAATTCAACGCGTAATTCAGAAAAGGACTCAATATGAAGATTAAGGATTTAAAGGAACTTCTTGATGCCGAAGTTTTATGCTGCGAGGAAAATCTCGGCCGTCACCTTTATTCCGCCTGCGGCTGCGATCTTATGAGCGATGTGCTCGCCTATGTCAAGGATCAGGGCGCTCTGCTCACCGGGCTTGTCAACCCCCAGGTTGTCAGGACAGCCGTAATGATGGATTTGGTTTGTATAGTATTTGTCCGTTCCAAGGTACCGACCGAGGATATAGTCGAGCTCGCCCGTGATAACGGTATCGTTGTTCTGACTACCGGAAAAAGATTGTATGAGGCCTGCGGTATTCTCTATTCCAACGGTCTCGGCGTAAAGGCGACCAAAGAATGAGCGAGCCTCTCGTTTTTCATTACGATATTGACGGCGAAGATTTTATCTCCGCCGGTCAGGCATCTATACAAATCAAAAAGAATTTAAGAAGAATCGGCCTTTCTCCCGAAATCATACGCAGGGTATCCATTGCAATGTATGATGGAGAAATCAATATGGTAATTCACGCCAAGGGCGGCACGGCTGATGTTATGCTGTATGAGGACCGTATTGAAATTATTCTCGCAGATAAAGGCCCCGGAATCGAAAATATTGAGCAGGCTATGCAGGAAGGTTACTCGACCGCATCCGATACCGTCAGAAGTCTCGGCTTCGGCGCGGGAATGGGTCTGCCCAATATGAAGCGTTATTCCGATAAGATGACTATTGACACCACTGTCGGTGTCGGTACAACCGTAACCCTGGTTATAAACCTGATTTAACTTATGAACGATTATCAACATTCGGTTTTACTTGATATAAATAAATGCACCGGATGCACAACCTGTCTAAAGCACTGCCCCACAGAGGCCATCCGTATCAAAGACGGCCACGCCGTTATTAACGACGGCAGATGTATCGACTGCGGAGAATGCATAAGAAACTGTCCCCACAGCGCTAAAAAAGCGGTTTCTTCAAAGCTTGAATCAATGGAAAGATTCAAGTATAAAATCGCTCTCCCCGCTCCTACTCTCTACGGGCAGTTTGAAAACCTTGACGATATAGATTACGTACTTGACGGGCTGACCAAAATCGGTTTTGACGATGTCTTTGAGGTTTCAAAGGCCGCTGAGCTTGTTTCGGCTTATACAAGGACTTATCTTAAGACAGAAGGAGTCAAGAAGCCCGTTATCAGCTCCGCCTGCCCTGTTATCGTCAGGCTGATAGGTCTCAGATTCCCCTCTCTTTCGGGAAACATCATTCACATGCTTCCCCCCATGGAGGTCGCGGCATCCCTTGCAAGAAAAAAGGCGCTTGAAGAGCACCCGGAGCTGAAGCCGGAGGATATAGGCATTTGCTTTATCTCCCCCTGCCCCGCAAAGGTCAGCTATGTTAAAAACGGTTTTGCGGAGTATAACAGCCAGGTTGACGAGGTTGTCTCAATCAGCGATATTTATTTCAGGCTGATTAACGAAATGTCTCACGGCAGCGATATACAGAGCCTCAGCGATTCCGGTATCATCGGTATCGGCTGGGCGAGCTCGGGCGGAGAAGCTTCGGCCATATTCAACGAGCGTTATCTTGCCGCCGACGGAATCGACAATGTAAACAGAGTCCTCGATCAGCTCGAAAACGGCAATATCTCCCAGCTTGAGTTTATCGAACTCAACGCCTGCCCGGGCGGCTGCGTCGGCGGAGTTATGACGGTTCAGAATCCGTTTATAGCAAAAGCCAGGCTTCAGGCTCTGAAACACGGTCTGCCTGTTTCGAGAAACAACCTTACAAGCGAAGAGTCACAGTATATTCCCGACAATTACCTGTTCAATGAACTTCCCGAGTATGAGCCCATCTCACGTCTCTCAGGCAGCATTGCCGAGTCAATGAGAATGATGGCCGATATTCAGAAGCTCAAGAGCTCGCTCCCCGGGATTGACTGCGGCGCCTGCGGAGCTCCCAACTGCAGAGCTTTCGCGGAGGATGTTGTCAGAGGATGCGCTCATTTCCTCAGCTGCCCCATAAAAGGCAATGAATCAATAACGGGAAAGGAGAATGACATTGACGGTTAAAGAGCTTGTTGAAGCGTGTGACTTCAGACCGGTATGTCTCCCCTCACCCGACAGAACAGTCAAAGGCGCTTATACCGGCGATTTGCTCAGCTGGGTTATGGGCAGAGCATTTCAGGATAATGCGTGGATTACGATAATGTCCAATATCAATGTCATTGCCGTGGCGTCTCTTTCGGATGTTTCTTGCGTCATTCTCTCCGAAAACGTCAGCCTTGAGAACGACATTGTTGAGACGGCGAAGGCCAAAGGCATAAATGTTATAAGCAGTCCCCTGCCGTCATTTGAAACCGCGCTGCTCCTCGGCGGTAAAGTATAATGAACAGATTTTATTATGATCTGCATATTCACTCCTGTCTTTCGCCGTGCGCCGATGACGACAACACTCCGAATAACATCGCGGGTATGGCGCATCTGTGCGGTCTCGATATTGTTGCGCTGACAGATCATAACTCCTGTAAGAACTGCCCCGCTTTTTTTGAAGCGGCAGACAGATACGGCATTATCCCCGTTCCCGGTATGGAGCTTACGACAAGCGAAGATATTCATGTCATCTGCCTGTTTGAATCTCTCGAAGCGGCCATGGATTTCGATTCGGATTTTCAGAAGCACAGGACCCTGATTCCGAACAGAACGGATATTTTCGGAAATCAGTATATTCTCGACGGCGAAGACAATATTACCGGAACAGAAGAATATTATCTGACCGTTGCGTCGGACATTTCAATAGAGAATATCCGGGAGATTGCCGGCGGATTCGGCGGAGTGTGCTACCCCGCTCACATCGACAGACCTTCAAACGGAATAATCGCCGTTCTCGGAACATTCCCCGAAACGCTTGACTTCGGCTCCTACGAGCTTAATGACAGGAATAACGAAGCGGAATATGCCGTCAGATATTCTCTCGGCGATAAAAGGTCTGTTGTCAGCTCGGACGCTCACATATTGACCTCTATCAAAGATAAAGAGAATTATTTTGAGCTCGACGCCGGCCTTCGGGACGGACCGGATATCAGAAAAAAACTTATTAAACTGCTGAAATGAAAGAATTATCATTAAATATTCTTGATATAACCGAGAATTCGGTCAAGGCGGAGGCGACTCTCACCGAGATTATAATTGATGAGACTTCCGGTTCGCTAACCCTGACAATCAGGGATGACGGATTCGGAATGAATAAAGAAACTCTCGCCGGAGTTACCGATCCTTTTTATACCTCAAGAAAAACCCGGAATGTCGGTATGGGAATACCGCTTCTTAAACTTGCCGCCGAACAGGCGGGCGGAGAATTCACAATAGAATCCCGCTCAAAAGACGAATACCCCGATTCTCACGGGACGAGCGTCAAGGCAAGCTTTGATAAGACGAATATTGACTTCACCCCTCTCGGAGATATTGTCTCAACTATGACAACTCTCATACAGGGCCATCCCGATACCGATTTCAGATTCATACATACATTTCCCGGCGGGACCGCCGAGCTCGACACAAGAGAAATCAAAGCGGTTCTCGAGGGAGTTCCCATAAATACCTTTGAGGTTATCCGTTGGATTGAAGATAATCTCAAATCGCAGTACAGTGAAAACTCTTGATCAGTTAAAAAATAATTGGAAATAAAAGGAAGGATTGATGTTATGAAATCACTTGCTGAACTTCAGGCCATCAAAGACAAAATGAAGGATAAGGTTGTTCTTCGCGAAGGCTCAAGCGACATCAGGGTTGTTGTCGGTATGGCCACCTGCGGTATCGCAGCCGGAGCCCGCCCTGTTCTGAACGCTCTTGTTGAAGAAGTCAACGCTCAGGGAATCAGCGATAAGGTTACTGTTTCACAGACCGGATGTATCGGTATCTGCCAGTTTGAGCCTGTCGTTGAAGTTTTTGAAGCCGGCAAGGATAAGGTCACTTATGTCAAGATGACCGCGGAAAAGGCAAAGGAAGTTGTTACCAAGCACCTTATAGGCGGTTCTGTTCTGACAGATTACACACTTAAGGATGAGAATCTTTAATATCGGAGGATAGTTTATGATACGTTCACAAGTTCTTATCTGCGGCGGCACAGGCTGTACCTCCTCAGGAAGCAAAAAAATCCAGGAAGCCTTTGCCGAGAACCTTGAAGCTTTCGGGCTCACTAAGGAAATCAAGCTCGTTCAGACCGGCTGTTTCGGCCTGTGCGCTCTCGGTCCCGTTGTTATTGTTTATCCCGAGGGTACATTCTATTCACAGGTCAAGCCCGAAGACGTTCCCGAGATAGTCGAAGAGCATCTTCTCAAAGGCAGAGTTGTTGAAAGACTTGTCTATGACGAGACATCGGCTCCCATCGAGGATCTCACGGGCGGTGTTTCGCTGAGCGACACAGACTTTTACAGAGCTCAGAACAGAGTCGCGCTCAGAAACTGCGGTGTTATCGACCCCGAGAATATCGACGAGTATATCGCGATGGACGGCTATGCCGCTCTCGGTAAGGTTCTTACCGAAATGACACCCGATCAGGTTATCGAAGAAGTCAAGAAATCCGGCCTCAGAGGCAGAGGCGGCGGAGGATTCCCCACCGGCGTCAAATGGTCTCTGTGCGCTCCCAATAAAGCCGATCAGAAATACGTTGTCTGCAACGCCGACGAGGGCGACCCCGGCGCGTTTATGGACCGTTCCGTTCTTGAAGGCGATCCTCACTGTATAGTTGAAGCGATGGCTATCTGCGGCTACGCGGTCGGCGCTACCAAAGGATTTGTTTATGTCCGCGCCGAATATCCCATCGCCGTCGCGAGACTTCAGAAGGCTATCGATCAGGCCAGAGAATACGGTCTGCTCGGCAAGAATATCTTTGATTCCGGTTTTGACTTTGATCTTGAAATCAGACTCGGCGCCGGCGCGTTTGTCTGCGGCGAAGAGACGGCTCTTATGGCTTCAATCGAAGGCAAGAGAGGCGAACCCAAGCCCCGTCCCCCGTTCCCGGCTGTCAAAGGTCTGTTTGATAAACCCACAGTAGAGAATAACGTTGAGACCTTCGCAAACGTTCCTCAGATTATTCTCAAGGGCGCCGACTGGTTCGCGTCAATGGGTACCGAAAGATCAAAAGGCACCAAGGTCTTTGCTCTCGGCGGAAAAATCAAGCATACCGGCCTTGTTGAAGTTCCCATGGGCACCACCCTCAGAGAGATTATCTACAACATCGGCGGCGGCATTCCCGGCGGAAAGAAATTCAAGGCTGCCCAGACCGGCGGTCCCTCCGGCGGATGTATTCCCGCAAAGCT
>CACZTQ010000132.1 GCA_902784155.1 Oscillospiraceae bacterium | reverse complement strand
CGCCTTCGATAATTTTCATCGATGAAATCGACGCTGTCGGCCGCCACAGAGGCGCCGGTATGGGCGGAGGACACGATGAGAGAGAACAGACTCTAAACCAGCTGCTTGTTGAAATGGACGGTTTCGGAGCGAACGAAGGCGTTATAGTCATCGCCGCCACAAACAGGCCCGATATACTTGACCCCGCGCTTCTCAGACCCGGCAGATTTGACAGACAGGTAACTGTCAATTATCCCGATCAGAAGGGCAGAGTTGAGATTCTTAAAGTCCACGCCAAAGGCAAGCCTTTTGCCCCCGATGTTGATTTTGAGAGCATCGCTCACGCGACTGTCGGATTCACCGGCGCAGATCTCGAGAATCTTCTCAACGAGGCCGCTCTTCTTGCGGCGAGAATCGGCAAGAAGTCAATCACGATGCTCGAGATTGACGAGGCCGCGCTCAAGGTTGAAGTCGGCTCCGAAAAGAAGTCTCATAAGATGACAGATAAGGCAAAGCGCCTCACGGCCTATCACGAATCCGGTCACGCCGTATCGGCCTATTATCTCGAATACAGCGATCCCGTTCATCAGATTTCCATTATTCCCCGCGGTCTCGCAGGCGGCTACACGCTTTACAGACCCGATGAGGATAAATCATACACTTCCAAAAACGAAATGCTTGACAGCCTTGTGGGCCTTCTCGGAGGCAGAGTCGCCGAGCAGCTTGTAATAGGCGACATATCCACAGGAGCCTCAAACGATATTCAGAGAGCGACTCAGATAGCAAGGGATATGGTTACCAAATACGGAATGAGCGACAAGCTCGGCCCGATTTCGTTCGGCGAAGAGAATAACGAAGTATTCCTCGGCAGAGATTTCAGCCACGTCAGGAATTATTCCGAAAACGTTGCCGCTCAGATTGACGAGGAAGTTGAGCGCCTTATAACCGAAGCTTATTCGAGAACTCAGTCCATTCTTAAAGAGCATATTGACAAGCTCCACGCGCTTGCCGCTTTGCTTCTTGAAAAAGACAAGGTTGAGAAGGATGAGTTTTACAGACTTATGTCCGGCGAGGCTGCGGAATCCGAAACGCCCGCTGCCGGGGATGATTCCGATACGGTTACCTTCTCGGGCGAAAGCACCGCCGATAACGCCGAAATCGGAGAAAACCAATAATCAAAAACATAACCCGTTCCGATTGGAACGGGTTAAATCTTTATTTGACCTTCAGTCGCTCGCAGAGCTCTTTGTCGGGAGTCACCCACATAGTGTTATATGTGTGATAAATGACTTTGCCGGGCTTTGAGCCTACGGGCTTTTTGAGCTGCCTTATTTCGGTATAATCGACGGCAACCTGAGAGGATTCTCTCGCGGAGCTGTTTGAGGCGGCGATAACGGCTGCCTGTCTGCATGTAAGCTCCGGCAGAATGTCGCCGTTGCCGATAACAACCACGTGGGATCCCGGGAATTTCTGAGTATGAAACCAGGAATCGCTTTTATCGGCTGTTTTAAAAGACAGGATATCGTTTTGAATATTGTTCCTGCCGACCAGTATTCTGTAGCCGTCATCGGATATGTATTCCATCGGGGGCAGGGGTTTTGCTTTAATCTGCTTTTTGCGGTTTTTGTTTTTGAGATAACCCTGCTGAGAGAGCTCAGCTTTGATTTCAGAAATATCCGAGTTGCTCTCGACTCTTATGACCGAATCGAGAACGGACTGAAGATAATCGATTTCATTCCTGCTCTCTTCGATAAGCGAGTCAAGCATCTTCTCGGCGTTTTTAAGTTTGTTGTATTCCTTGAAATATTTGTGAGCGTTCTCTGTGGGGCTCAGCGCCGGGTCGGCGGGGATTCTTATTATTTCATAATTATTGTAGTAATCCGGCAGGTCGTAATAGAACGAGCCTTTTTCGAGCGAATACTGATTCGAGAGAATAATCTCCGCGTATACTCTGTATTTATCCTTGCCTTCGCATTCTTCGAGCTCGCGCTGCCTTGAAAGGAGCTTTCTCTCGCTTCTCGCAATCAGATTATTAAGAGTTTTCTGAAGCTCTCTGCTCTGCTGTCCCGTCCTGTCGGCTCTCGATTTTTCGGCGTAGTAAAAATCAATCAGCGCGGAGTATGATTCAAAATGCCTTGATGATACAGCCTGCCCGTATTGTTTTATTTCGGAGTAGGTTATATCAAACAGGCGTCCGTCTTCTTTTGTGAGTACGGTCGGCTGTCCGCCGGAAATAACCGTATTCTTAAGACTCTCAATCGCTTCAACAAGTTTTTCTTTATTACCGGAAGTGAGCTCCGAAACCTGCCTGTCGCCTGAGCATATACTGTCGGCGATTTCTCTTGAAACAAGAGGGGAGAGGCCTTCTGTTTTTTTAAGAAGCGCAGATGACAGCAGAGAATCCTTCTCCGACAACACCACGCCGGCAATAACCTCGGCGCCGCAGTCAAAAATATTCAGTTTATTCTGTGACGGCGGTTTTTTGTATCTAAATCCGGGAAGAACGGCTCTGTCTGTTGACGGGTTGTAATCGGTCTTTTTAAGACATTCGGTGATTATTCCCTCGCTGTTGAGAATTATAAAATTCGCGTGTCGCGGCATTGCCTCAAAAACTATCCTGTAGCTGACGGGGTCGCCTATGATGCTCGTACCGCTCAGATCAAAATATAGAATCCTGTCAAGGCCGTCCTGCTCAATGCCGTTAATTATGCATCCAGTAAAATACTTTCTGAGATACATACAGAACATCGGAGGATTGGAAGGATTCTCGGGGTTTGACTGAGTGATATTCGCGTGAGGGCTGTCGGATGAGACGCTGAAATGCAAACGCTGCAAGCCCTCTCTCGAGCGGAGATTGAAAATAATCTCGTCCGATGAGGGCTGATAGATTTTTTCTATTCTGGTGTTCAGAATATTATCAGACAATTCGCGGGTGATAATATTCAGCATTAAACCGTCTATGGGCATATTTATTCTCCGGCAAATCTGCAGGGATTGCTCTGCTTCAGAAGCACGCAGTCAATTCCCGTTTCGGATTCGGTCTTTTCACATAAATAAGGGATAACGGGGTACTCGGTTTCGTAGTGCCCTGCCATAAAAACGGGGAAACCCCGGTGTATGCTTTCTGAAAATGAATGGTGCTTGATTTCACCCGTCACAAAAGCGTCGGCGTATTCGCTGATTTCCCCGATGAATTCTCCTCCTGCGCCGCCGCAGACGGCAACCTTTTTGATGCTTTTGCCGGGGCAGGTGTATCTTACTTCGGTTTCAAGAGCTTTTGAGATGAATTTCGCAAAGCTTCCGGATTCAGTTTCTTCGGTTTCGCCGATAAAGCACATTGAGGTATCGGTGTCTGATTCGAATTTAACGGCGTTTTTAAGCCCGAGCTTTTTTGAGAGGGCAAAATTTACGCCGAGAGGAGAGTTATCGAGATTCGTATGGGCGGATATAACCGAAATGCCGTTTTTTATCAGCTTTGAAACAGGCGAATCGTAGCCGATGACTGATAAAGGATGAAAGATTACCGGGTGATGCGTGACAATAAGACTGCATCCTTTTAAAACTGCGTCGTCAACGGATTCATCTGTTATGTCGAGAGCAAACCCGGCCTTATAAACTTCGTCGCCGGGATTTCCGAGCAACAGGCCGGAATTATCCCATTCGCACTGCGTGTCAAACGGCGCAAACGAATCTATGAAATCCAGTATATCCTTATTTTTCATTTAATAATACCTCGGCGGATTTTATGATTGATTCGAATTTTGCGGCAAGAGCTCTGTTTCCGTATTCAAGCTCAGCCTTATACCTGACTTTAAGGTATCCAAGCGTGCGGGAGCAGATTTCGCGCGAAACGTCATCTTTTCTGTAAATCAGTTTACCGAAATAAATATCAATATCGCTGAATTCCGTGTCTTTGATTCCCGAATACTCTGCCGCCGTAACAGTGTAAACTCTGCCTTCGGAGCGCACTCCGGTTTCTTCGATGACGGAAAAGCCCTCGCGGAATAAATATTCTCTTAAATCGTAAGCGTGAGACTGAGGCTGAAGTATCAGGCGGTATCTCTTATCTTTTATCCAGCTGCAGCGTGAGAGGATATCGGTTATCAGATTTCCGCCCATCCCGCAGATAATAATATCATCGGCTTCGCCCGGCTCATAAGCGTCGAGACCGTCGGAAAGCCTGAGCTCTATACGGTCACCGAGACTCAGCCCGCTGATCGAACGGCGGGCGTTTTCAAGAGGCTTTTTTCTGAGATCGCTCGCGATTACATAAGGAGAGATATTGTTAAGAATAAGGTAAACCGGCAGATAGGCGTGATCTGTGCCTATATCCGCCGCCCGGGAGCCCTGCCTTACAAAACCGGCAGCGGTCTTTAACCGGAGGTCAAGCTCATGCATCGATTTCTTTTAAGTGGCTGTTGATAGACTCAACGAGATCGTCCGCGTCAACGCCGTGAACCATACAGGCTTCCTCAAGCGTTTCCATAATCGAAGCGGGGCAGCCGATACAGTGCATTCCCATCTGCATAAGGAAAGGAATAATTTCATTTGCGCACTCGAGAGAGAGGATGTCTCCGATTCTGATGTCTTTATTGATCTGAGTCATAATGATTCTCCTTCTTTATTTTTATTTATTATCTCATATTATAATATTTAATTCAAGTAATAAATGTAAAAATTCGTGCCGGGATTAGTGAATTATGCACAAATCTTATAATTTCTCAAAAATATTGTGAAAAACTATTGACATTTCCTACAATCGGTGTTATATTATAGACACAAGATAAGGTTAGCAAAACCCATAACCTTACTTTTAACATAGAGCAGGACTTAGAAACGAGTTACGCTGCTTTAATAATCAAGGAGGTGAGCCCCATGTACAGTTCAAATATCGGTGGGTTCACAGCCGTTAAGCCTGATTGACACGGCGGTTTTCAGACCGCACACAGTTTGTGTAAAACATTTTAAAGGCGAGTGCGGTTGTGAACCCCCGAAAGAAAAAAGTTAATAATACTCCTCCGGCAATACCGGAGGATTTTTTTTATTCTCTGAACTAATTTCTCTTGATTTTTAATAATTATATTAGTATAATAAAATAAATAAATT
>CACZTQ010000131.1 GCA_902784155.1 Oscillospiraceae bacterium | reverse complement strand
TTGCTCGTTTCACTCGCAATCCACCCTCTCCGTTCTCGGAGAGGGCAAACGATGCTTTACCGCACCGATCATATATACCGGAGCGCGAAGCGCGACCCTCAACTGCTCACTGCTAACTGCACACTGCTAACTGCTGACTGCTGACTGCTGACTTCTCACTTCACATTGCACATTTCTCTCCGCTGCTTTCACATCAGTCCGAATACGTATGCGCTGTTTGTGTACCAGTTGCCGGTGAGATAATTCACAGGGCGGAAGATTACCTTGTCCTTATAAACTTCGAGCTGCGCGCCCGTGCCCGAATGAGTGAGGCCGAACATATTGACGATGCCGTAGGTGGGCAGATTGAGATAGGTTACTTTGTCAACCTTTTCGGCGTTTGTCAGGCCGTATTTTTCCTCAACGAGAGTGCTCTTGATTCCGGCGTGCATATGACCGCTCAGATAAAAGACGTTGTCATATTTTTCAAGTATTTCCCTGACGGGATACATATCGTCCGAAATGCCGCTGCCGTCCCATATTGTATCCTCGCCGTTCCGGTGGTCAACGGGCCAGTGGCAGCATACGAAGGCCGGCTTTCCGTCCTTTGTGCCCTCGGCAAGCTGAGCGTCGAGGAATTCAAGCTGTTCGGGAGTCATCGAAATATCGTCCCAGTGGCCGCCGTCAACGACCTCGTCGCCGAGAATTATGAATTTATATCCTTTGATATCAAAGGCACAGTAATTCACATCGGAATCCGTGCCCATATACTGATTCCTGTATTTTATGTAGTTCGCGAGCGCCTGTTCGCGTGAAATATCGGTCACATCCCTGTCGCCCGCGTGGCCTATATCGTGATTGCCGGCAACAGACAGCACGGGAGCGGGAGAATACTCTTTACAGAGCTCAAAATACTGAGCGAGAGCGGGCTCGTCGGCGTAGTTTGTCAAGTCGCCCGTAACGACAACCGCGTCTATCGGGGACTTTGACCTTGACATTGTCCTGAATCCCTGCTTGAGAAATCCCTGACGGAAAAAGCCGTTGTTTTCAACGTGAGTGTCGGAAATAAGCTCAATGTTGAGCAGACAGCCCTCCTCCTTCACGCTCAGACCGGGCATTTCGATTCCGGCGTAGGGAACGAGAGTCAGAATAATCGACATTATAAAAGCTACCGCTTTATCCATAAATACCTCAAAGCTCATAATTCAGCCTGCCTTTCGTGTTTTGGATTTATCACTCGGAAGTTCAAATAATCAGCATCGCGTCGCCGAAGCTGAAGAATCTGTATTTCATATCCACCGCCGTCTTATAGGCGTTCATCGTGTTATCGTAGCCGGCGAAAGCGCTCACAAGCATAATCAGAGTGCTCTCGGGAAGATGGAAATTCGTAATCAGACAGTCGATACACTTGAATTCATAGCCGGGATAGATGAATATGCTCGTGTCTCCCTCGTCCGCCGCAATCTCGCCTTTGAATGTCGCAACGCTTTCGAGAGTCCTGGTGCAGGTTGTGCCCACGGCGAAAACCCTGCCTCCGTTTTTCTTTGTTTTGTTTATCAGCTCCGCCGTCTCTGCCGGGAGGACATAATGCTCGGAATGCATGTGATGGTCCTCGATATTCTCGGCCTTCACCGGTCTGAATGTACCCAGGCCGACGTGAAGCGTCACATAGCCGATGCCGATTCCCTTCGCGGCGGTTTTTTCAAGCAGCTCCGGGGTGAAGTGAAGGCCCGCAGTCGGAGCCGCAGCGCTGCCGTTTTCTTTGGCATAGACGGTCTGATAGCGGTCTTTATCCTCAAGTTTTTCTGTGATATAATGGGGTAGCGGCATCTCGCCGATTCTGTCAATCACCTCATAAAAACTGCCTTCGTATTCAAACTCGGCAATCCTGTTTCCGTCTGGGAGCACCTGCCTGATTACGGCCTTCAGCTCGCCGTTTCCGAAGACAAAGGAGTGACCCTCCCTCGCCTTTTTTCCGGGGCCGGTGATAACCTCCCAGAGGTTTTCGCCCCTGCGGCTCAGGAGCAGGAATTCGACAGTTGCGCCCGTGTCGGTCCGCCTTCCGTAAAGCCTCGCGGGGAGCACCTTTGTATTGTTGAGAATCAGGCAGTCGCCGGGATTCAGATAATCAATCACGTCAGAGAAAACCCGGTGCTCGAGAGCGCCGTTTTCTTTATTGAGCACGAGAAGGCGTGATGAATCTCTCGGCTCAACCGGATGCTGAGCTATAAGCTCTTTGGGCAGTTCATAAAAGAATTCGCTTTTTTTCATTCAGACACTCCGCTTTTTTGTTACAAAAGCACAAAATAATGTTATAATTTTATTGACTAACACAAAATACTGTGTTATGATTAACGAAATATATTTTAATAGACATAACGCGCAAAGTCAAGTGCGATTATAGGGAAATGAGGTATCTTTATGAAAAACTACAAAGTCGGTATTATCGGAGCAACCGGAATGGTCGGTCAGAGATTCATAACTCTGCTTGCGGATCATCCCTGGTTCAGCCTTGAAGTTCTTGCGGCGAGCGCAAGGTCCGCGGGCAAGACCTACAGGGAAGCGGTCGGCTCCAAATGGGCAATGACCTGCGAAATCCCCGCCAAGGTTGCGGATATGGTCGTTATGGATGCCGAAGGCGACATCGAAAAAATCGCGGCCTCAGTCGATTTCGTATTCTGCGCCGTCAATATGAAGAAGGACGAGATCAAGGCTCTCGAAGAGGCTTACGCCAAGGCCGAATGCCCCGTCATCTCCAACAACAGCGCAAACAGACACACCCCCGATGTTCCGATGATTATTCCCGAGCTCAACGACAGCCACGCTCAAATCATAGAAGCTCAGAAGAAACGCCTGGGCACAAAGAGAGGCTTCATCGCCGTCAAATCAAACTGCTCACTGCAGAGCTATGTTCCCGCCCTCTATCCTCTCGATAAAGAATTCGGAGTCAAGGATGTCCTTGTCTGCACCTATCAGGCAATCTCCGGCGCCGGCAAGACCTTCGATACCTGGCCCGAGATGATTGACAACGTCATTCCCTATATCGGCGGAGAAGAAGAGAAGAGCGAAATCGAGCCCCTTAAAATCTGGGGTAAAATCGAGAACGGCGCCATCGTTCCCGCAACTAAGCCCAACTTCACCGCTCAGTGTCTCAGAGTCGCCGTGACAGACGGCCATATGGGCGCGGTTTTCGTAAGATTCGACAAAAAGCCGACAGTTGAGCAGATTAAAGAAATCTGGAAGAATTTCAAAGGATATCCTCAGATTGAGGAGCTTCCCTCCGCGCCGAAACAGTTCCTCAACTATTTTGAGGAGCCCGACCTTCCGCAGTCAAGACTTCAGAGAAACCTCGAAGGCGGTATGGCGATTTCCATCGGCAGGCTCAGGGAAGACACCCAGTATGATTATAAATTCGTCTGCCTCTCACACAACACCCTCAGAGGCGCCGCGGGCGGCGGAGTTCTTCTCGCAGAGACGCTCTGCAACAAAGGCTACATAGTCAGCAAGTTCTGATATAATTCCGTGAATACGAAAGGATGATTTATTATGAAACCCGTTATTTTCACAGGCGCAGGCGTTGCCATCATTACACCGTTCAACGATGACCAGACCGTCAATTATGATAAATTCGTCGAATTAGTTGAATATCAGCTCAACAAGGGCACAGACGCGATTATAGTCTGCGGCACCTCAGGCGAGGCAAAGACTCTCTCCACCGAGGAGCACGTCAAAGTCATCAAGCTCTGCGTTGACGTTGTCAACCACAAGGTTCCCGTTATCGCGGGCGCTGGCAGCAACGATACAAGATACGCCGTCGAGCTCTCAAACGAGGCCGAGAGATGCGGCGTTGACGCTCTGCTTCACGTCACCCCCTACTACAACAAGACCTCCCAGAGAGGACTTATCCGCCATTATAACTACATCGCCGACAGAGTCAGCACTCCCATGATTCTCTATAACGTTCCCTCGAGAACAGGCGTCAACATCCAGCCCGAGACCTACGCGGAGCTCGCGAAGCATCCGAGAATAGTCGCGACAAAAGAGGCAAACGGCAACATCTCCGAAATAGCCCGCACCGCTTCTCTGTGCGGCGACGACCTCACCATTTATTCGGGCAATGACGACCAGATAACCGCTATCTGCTCGCTCGGCGGCAAGGGCGTTATCTCGGTTCTTTCAAACGTTGTTCCCGGCATCGCTCACGATATAGTCCAGAAATATCTTGACGGCGATTATATCGGCTCAAGAAATCTTCAGCTCGAGTGGCTCGACCTTTGCAACGCTCTGTTCATCGACGTCAACCCCATCCCCGTAAAGGAAGCTATGAATATGATGGGCCTGAATGTCGGCCCCGTGCGTATGCCCCTTATCGAGATGGATGAGCCCTCAAAGGCAAAGCTCAGAGCGAGCCTCAACAGACACGGTCTGCTCGGAGCATAACGATGACCGATATTATCCTCACCGGCTGCAGCGGCAAGATGGGAGAGGCCGTTACCGCCTGTGTTTCAGAAAAGAGCGATATCCGCATAATCGCGGGCATCGACATCAACGATTCCGTCTCCCGAAGCTATCCGGTTTATAAATCGTTTGACGAGCTCGGCGGCATCACCGCCGACGCCGTGATTGATTTCTCAAATCCCGCCGTTTTTGATTCAATGATTGCCTGGTGCAAAAAGAATTCCGTTCCCGCTGTTATCTGCACAACGGGTCTGAGCGACGAGCAGAAGGCCCAGATCAGGGAGTCCTCGGCGGTAATCCCCGTTTTTTACAGCGCCAATATGTCTCTCGGCGTGAATCTTCTTATAGAGCTCGCGAAGACTGCGGCGAAGCTTCTCGGAAACGACTTCGATATAGAAATCGTTGAGCAGCATCATAACAGAAAGATTGACGCCCCGAGCGGCACGGCTCTTATGATAGCCGACGCCATCAAGGGCGAGCTTGACGGCGATACAAAATATGAATACGACCGTCACTCAAAGCGCGAGAGAAGAAGCAAAAACGAAATCGGAATCCACGCCGTCAGAGGCGGCACCATTGTCGGCGAGCATGAAGTGATTTTTGCCGGCAACGATGAGATTCTCAAAATTTCACATTCCGCGAGAAGCAAGGCCCTGTTTGCCGGCGGAGCGGTCAACGCCGCGAGATTCATTGCCGGCAGAGAGCCCGGATTATATGACATGTCAGATATTATCAACGAAGGTTAAAAGAGGATTGATTATGAAAAAAATTACCAAGGCCCTTATCGGCACCGCCGCGGCGGCGGGAGCAGTTTCATTCGGCGGCGGCTATCTGTTATTCAACGAAGTTATGAACAGAAACGCGCTGATTTATCCCAAAATCGCCGGCTCCGCCTACAAAAAGATGGATCACGTCGATGTAAAAGAAGAGGACGAGAGACTTGTCTGGTACAGAAACCAGAAGCCCGAAATCTTTGAGATGATCAATCCGAGAAACTTCCGTCTCAAGGCAAAATACATCCCGGCCGACAAGCCTTCAAAGAAGTTTGTCTTCTGCTCTCACGGCTACAGGAGCACAGGCAACGGCGAATATAAGCTGATGGCAAAATTCTATCACGATATGGGCATCAACCTCTTTATCGTTGACCATCAGGCTGCCGGCGAGAGCGACGGCAAATATATCGGCTTCGGCTATCACGAATATAAAGACAGCCTTCTCTGGCTCAGATGGATGATTGATAAATTCGGCGAGGATATCGAGATTATCCTTCAGGGCGTTTCGATGGGATGCGCCACCGTCCTTATGATGTCGGGCGACCCCGACCTTCCGGCCAATGTCAAATTTGTCGTGGCGGATTGCGGCTACACCTCCGCCTATGATGAATTCGAGCATATACTCTCATCGGCGATGCATCTGCCGAATTTCCCGCTTCTCTACACCTCGAATTTCTTTAACAGAGCCATCAACGGCTGGGATTTCAGAGACGCAGACCCGATTAACAGAGTCCGCTGCGCGAAGGTTCCCATTATGTTCATCCACGGCGGAAACGATGATTTCGTGCCCACCTATATGGTTCACCAGCTCTATGCGGCCTGTGAGAGCGAATACAAGGATCTGCTTGTGGTTTACGGCGCCTCTCACGCTGAGAGCTATCCTACAGACTCCGCCGCCTATGAGGCGAAGGTCAAGGAATTCGCAGATAAATTCTTATCATAAATCAGATATGGGGTATTTTAAATGAAGTGTCCGTTTTGTTCCTGTGAAGACAGCAAGGTTATAGACTCAAGACCGACCGACGAGGGCGAGCGCATCAGAAGAAGGCGCGAATGCAATGCCTGCGGCCAGAGATTCACCACCTATGAAATAATCGAAACCGTTCCGATTATCGTGG
>CACZTQ010000130.1 GCA_902784155.1 Oscillospiraceae bacterium | reverse complement strand
TCTCGGCTTCTTCAGAAATTTTGAGGCAAATCTCAAAAAGATAATCTTCAGTAAGCTGCCCTTAAACACGCCGCTGACGGGAATTATCCGCGAGATGAAAGACTGTGAAATAAAGATGCACAACAACGGCTCGGCCGCAATCCTGAACACGGAAAAAGTGCTCGGAATGCATAAATACCCCGTGAGCGAGGGCGGTTTTACATTTCAGGCGGGAGAGAATATATTCGGGGTAACCGTGTCCGGCGGAAAGGCCGAAGTTATAAAAGACGCTTCGCTTCTCCCCGATGTAATAACGGATAAATGCACCGCCGCCGGAATTCTTTTGAACGGGACATCGCTCCCGCAGTATAACCCGGCGCTCACAATAAACAACCCGGATTCGGATTTCTTTAAAATGTTCCCGCAGAAGGTCTCTTTCTTCTGCGATGAATTCTGAATATCCAGGATAATAACGATTCGGAAAAGCGCAAAACAGGCAGGGGCGTTTACCCCTGCCTGATAATTTTATGCCTGTCAGATTATTCCGGCTATGAAATTCTTTATTATGCCGATAACGTAGGCAAACCAGTCGATTATTTTTCCGAGGAAAGATAGGAATCCGTTATCGCTTCCGGAGCCGGTACCCGCGTCGGTCTGAGTTGCAGACGGTTGCTCCGGCTCCGCGCCGGGCTGACCGGGCAGTTCGGGCTGACCTGATTGACCGGGACGGCCGGGCTGCCCCGGCTGACCGGGCACATTGCCCCCGGAGGAAGCGTCGGTTGCGCTCGCCGTCGCGGCTTTTGAGCCGTCTGAATACAGCGTGTAAGACGAGCCGCTCGCGAGCGAGGAATCCGCAAACAGGATGTAGCTTGCGTCTCTTACCGCCTCAGCGCTGTATAACACCTTGCCGGAAGAATCGACGACCTTGATTTCGCTCCCCGCTTTCACAAGGGAGGATGCCTGACCGAATCCGCCCCCTCTTCCCGAAGAAGCGCCGAAGACGACATAAGGCGTTTTTGCGGAATACCTCTGCTGCATCGCGTTATGACCGACAGCGAGCACGGTTGCACCGCCGAATACGATTCCGCCGTCCGCGTCAAGAGGGTCTCCGTCACCCTGAGACGGCGAATACACTTCAAGAGTGCCTCCGTTGAGGTTTATCGACCCGTTGGAATCTATACCGTCTCCGTTTGCGCAGTTGACATATACATATCCGCCGTACTGATTATATGAAAAGGAATAACCCGTAAAGTCGCTGTTTGCCGCGTTGATGCCGTCATCGGCGGCGTTGACGGTAAAATTTCCGGAATACACATTAAGGGTTGCCGCTTCGATTCCTTCGTTGCTGTCCGTCACCGTGATTTCGGGTCCGTCGCTCCCCTGCGCGCCGATATTGAGGGTGTAATCGCTTTTGATGCCGTCATCGGCGGCGGAAACGGTAATGTTTCCCGAAAGGATATTGAGCTCCTTGTCGGCTTTAAGGCCGTCGTTTACCGAAGCTTTGATATTAAGGGTGACCTCTTTGATTGTGAGGGATGAGGTTGAGAGCAAAGTATCCGTCGCGTTGCCGTCCTCGTCCTCCTCATATAAATCGTAACCGCCCTTGATTCCGTTTTTGCCGTAAGAATTTATGTTGATTGTGCCCGTGCCCGAGATTACTACATCTGAGCCGTCCTTGCATTTGATTACGGCGTTTTCAATATCGGGGTAAAGCTCTGTATCGGTATAAATATCATCGTTATTGTATTGATCATCCGCGAGAGTGTTGACAGAGCCCGCGGCGGCAACGATATTTACCTGCGTGCCCTTGTTGCAGGTTACCGGGGCCGTTGCGTGAGCCGAAAGAGTGAGGCCGTCAAGAATCAGGGTGACGCCGGTGACATTCTTTTTCACGACTATCGTTCCGTCCTCGCAGGAGCCTTTGAATGTGTAGGTGCCTGCCGCCGTTATTTTGACATCCGTGCCTTTGACTGACAGGCCGTCACCGGAGCCGCTGACGGTTGCTTCGCCGCCGGTGAATGTCACCACTGCTCCGCCGTCCGCCGCGAAAGACGGGATAACACCAATTGTTAATAACATTATAATACTCAGAATAACTGCCGCTGTTTTTTTCATAATAATTCTCCTTTTCTTACGCGTGAATAATCCGTTTTTGGTTTTACTGTTCATGGGGAATCATCCTTTCCGTTTTCCTTGAGACGATTATTGCACCCGACCCTTAATTTAACCTAAAGCCGGAAACTCCCGCGAAAAAATTACCGTATTGACGGATTAAACCCTATTGACCGCCGCAATGATTCCGCGTTATAATAGCATTATAATAATCGGTAATAAGAAACAGGAGAAGCGATGTAATGATTAAAAAATATCGCAGTAAAACGTTTCGGCCTGATATAAGGAGGAGAATCAATGGCTTCATTTCACTTTTTTACAAAAGCGGTTTCTCTTATAGTTTCCGCGGGATTGGCTTTTTCCGGCTCTTTCGCCGGCTTCGGGAGCGGGAGGATTGAGTCGCTTAAATCCGTTACCAAGGCGGCCGAGGGCTACTATCTTATGGATTACAAATACGACTATGACCTCGACACGCTGCTCGATAGCAAAACGGGAAACTCTACCACGGCGGGGCTGCTTCTCTATTCCGCCGCGGATGTATTCCTGAACCTCAATCCCCGCGCGAAAAAAATCGTCTCCAACCTCGGCCTTTACCGCGATATAGACAGCAGGAAGGTTGCTTCGGTTATGGAGAAGCTGATGAGCGTAACCGGATTCGGATGCACAAGCTTCAACGCGTCAACCCCTTCGGGAGATAAGCTCTTCGGCAGGAATTATGACTATATGGATTCTCCGGGTATGACGGTATGGACTCACCCCAAAAACGGGTACGCGAGCGTTTCGACGGTTTCTCTTTACTTCCTCGGTTACGGCGACGACTTTATGCCGGACAGCTTCCTCAAATCCCTGCTGACGCTTATCGCTCCCTATATCCCCGTTGACGGGATGAACGAAAAAGGAGTTTCGATAGGTGTACTTGAGCTCGAAACTCCCGAGACCTTCATTCAGACAGAGAAAAAAGACATTACGACAACAGCTGTCATACGCGCCGTGCTCGACCACGCCGCGACAGTTGAAGAGGCGGTGGAGATATTCCGAAGCTATGATATGCACGACCTTCTCGGAGGCGGCTGCACCTACCATTATCAGATTGCCGATGCGCAAGGCAAAACAGCAATCATCGAATATGTCAACGGCGAAACCGTTGTGCTGAGACCCGGCAAATCCGGAACTCTCATTGCGGCAAATTACTGGCTTTCAGAGGGGGTTGACGACCCCGACGGGCTGGGCCGTGACAGATATGCGACAGCAAAGAAAATGCTTCAGAAGGCAAATTACAGAGTCAGCGAAAAAAGAGCTATGGATAT
>CACZTQ010000129.1 GCA_902784155.1 Oscillospiraceae bacterium | reverse complement strand
TCCCGCCACTCCGACCACCAAATCCCTTGTGTATCAACGGTTTCAGAGATTCACAAGGGATTATAATTTTGTCAAAAAAACGCAAAAAATACTAAAATTTATCATTTATGCGGATAATTCCACGGATAATTTTTTCGTTTGTTTTCAAGGGTATTTTAAAGCCGCATACTCAGCCTTCGGTTTCGGGGACTTTGCCGAGGTATTCCTCGAGCGTCAGGCCGTTATCCATGATTTCCTTCGCGGTTTCAACGCTTCCGACATAACGGAAATGCCACGGCTCGTATGAGTAGCCGGTTATGTCATCCTTGCCCTCAAGGTAACGGAGAATAAAGCCGTAATCCGCGAGCTTCGCGTGAATCTGTGAGAATATTTCGCGCTCGGCAATCATATCATCGTTATCGTCGATTCTGACGCCGTCTTTCTCAATGCATATATCGATGGCCAGGCCGGTATGGTGCTCTGAATAGCCGGGCACGGCAACGTATTTCTGCGCGTATTCAAGGCCTCTCTCGGCCTCGAACTCATCCCATATTTCCTGCTGGCGCTTTACGGAGCGGTAGGTGGAATCGAGCTCTATAACAATGCCGTCATTCTCCAGCAGATCCTTTTGCAGAGCGGTGAACGCCTCAAGCGCCTTCTTTTCAACCTGGTAGGTTTCATCCCAGCGATTTACGGATTCCTCAAGCTCGACAACATCCTCCCAGTTATCGGGGAGCTTATTCTGCTTATTTACCAGCACAAGATAATCATACTTTGCCCCGGATTCTTCTGTGGTCAGCGCCTCGGTTCCGGTTGCCGCGGATTCGGTCTGCTCAACGTCCGCCGGTTCTTCTTTTCCGCAGGCGGAGAACAATACGGCCGCCGACAGCAGCATAGTTAAACAAAGGGTCAGGCACAATGCCTTTTTAAGAATATTTTTCATTTTACAAACCTCCGATTTGATATGGTATTCCGGTATGCCGGGTAACATATTCATTATATATTCCGGTGATGTATTATTCAAGTCTTATTTGCGCCCGCGAAGCGCAGCGCGGTTATCAACATTTGATTATTTGCCTCACGCGCCCCGGACAAGAAAAAACGCACCCGCTGTTGCAGGTGCTTATTTTAAAGGGGAATAAGAACCTGAACGCGTTGCGTTCAGAACCTTGTTACTCGCTGCGCTCGTAATATGGGATTCAGCCGCTCCGCGGCGGAATCCTCTTGCGGTGCCAAAAAAACGCACCCGCTGTTGCAGGTGCTTAATTTAAAGGAGAATAAGAACCTGAACGCGTTGCGTTCAGAACCTTGTTACTCGCTGCGCTCGTAATATGGGATTCAGCCGCTTCGCGGCGGAATCCTCTTGCGATGCCGAAAAAAACGCACCCGCTGTTGCAGGTGCGCTTTTTTGGCTGGGGAATAGGGATTCGAACCCCAACAGGCAGAGTCAGAGTCTGCAGTGCTACCGTTACACAATTCCCCAATACGGTCGGTACAAGACAATATTATACACAATATTCCCGATTTGTCAATTGTTATTTTTAAAAAATATGTATTTTTATTTCTTTTTCTTTTTTGCGCCGGTTTACTGACGCGGCGGGAAACCGTCCCCGGGAGCGGGGCGCGGGATTTCGCCGGAACTATTGATTTATTCTATAAAAAGTGCTATTCTGTAAATACCAAATATTACGGAGATGATAAAATGAAAACAATGTTGAAAATCACGGCGGTTATCCTTACTCTCGCGGCGGTGCTTACCCTTTTTGCAGGCTGCACCAAAACCCTTACCGGTACTTATGCGCCCGCCGACGGCGGCTCGGCTACTCTCACCTTTGAAAAAGACAGCAAAGTAACGGGCGAACTCTTCGGATTCTCGCTCAGCGGAACATACACCATAGAGAAAGATAAAATCAAATTCGAAACCGAAAAGATTCTCGGCATCGGCGCCACCAAGGAGTATTCCTTCTCCAAGAGCGGTAAGTCAATCTTTATCGACGGCAAGGAATTTGTCAAGCAGTAAAAGGAATTCTTTATTATAATGGAAGAAAACAGCAAAAAGAAAAATGTTCTTCAGTTTATAAAATTCGCTCTCTTCTCGGCTTCGGCGGGGCTTATTCAGATTATATCGTTCACCGTGCTGAATGAATTTGTCGTAAAGACTCCGTTTATTCAGAATCTTATGGAAACAAACGGTACCTTCGCGGCGGTCATGCGCAATGATTACGGCCCGATTTATCTCATAGCCCTGTTGCTGTCGGTTATCTGGAATTTTACATTCAACAGGAAATTCACGTTCAAATCCGCAAACAATATCCCGGTCGCAATGCTCAAGGTGCTCGGGTATTATGCCGTATTCACGCCGATATCGACAGCCGCGGGGAATTTCTTCACCGCGAAATTCGCCGGCGTCAACGCGATAGAATATATCGTGCTCGGAATAACGATGGTCACGAATATGGTTACGGAATTCCTGTTTGATAAATTTGTGGTTTTCAGAAACAGCGAAAACACCGCGCCGCAGAAGAAAGAAGCTAATAAAACTGAATAATCACGGCTTATGCCGCCAAAAGAAATCCCGCAGAGTCATCTCTGCGGGATTGTTATATGCATTGAGAATATCAGCCGGGCTCAGGGCCTGATTCAATCTTGCTCCTGAAGACTTTTCCCGTTTCGTAGATGAGCTTCAGCCAGGGGAGGACGAGCGATTTGTCAATCTTTTGCGCCGCCTTTGTCTGCGCGTAGGTCTCAAAGCTCAGGTCACCGTCATAGCCGGCGCTTCTGAGCGCCGAGCAAAAGTGATTCCAGTCTATCGTCCCCGTGCCGGGTGCTCTGTGCTGATCCTTTGCTCCGTTGTTGTCGTGGATATGCAGGGCTTTGATTCTCTTGCCGTAAGCGGGGATTATCACCCTGAAATCGTGGTGAAGCAGGTTTGCGTGACCCGTGTCAAGGCAGAGGCCGAAGACCTCTCTGCCCGCCGCTTCGTTGAGCATATCAATGAATTCCGCGGCTCTGTAAGCGTCCGAGCAGCAGCCCTGATAATTGACGCTGTTATAGGTGACAAAAAGATTCTCGAGGCAGACCGTCACATCCGTTCCGAGCAACGCCGGAATCAGCGAGGTGTAGAGCTTTTTGTTGAGATTGTAAATATCATCGGGCGTGTTTATATTGTCGGCGAGAGAATATGAAACGCCGTGAATCACAAGTCGCCTGCAGCCGATATCCGAGCAGAATTCTATGTTTCTTTTATAAATCTCAATCGCGTAATCGATGAAACCGGGATATTCCCTTACCCAGCAGGGGAAGGGGGCGTGCGCCTGTGATATTTCGAGATTATTTTTCTTTATCAGCGAGAGCTCGCCGGCATAATGCGCTCTGACCTCATCGAGAGGTTTTTCGAATATACAGCTGCCGCCGTAAACCCCGTTCCTGACCTGAGAATTGTTCCAGGCGTGGTCGAGATTCCAGTCTATTCCCTCGAATCCCGCTCTTCTGAAAAGAGCGTAGCCTTCCTTTTGGCCGATGTCGTCAATCACATCGCCGGTCTGAATGCAGATTTTCATTTTGCTTTATCCTCTCAGACTCCGAGTCCGTTTGCAATATTAACTATAAAATCCTGAGCGTTGGTGACTATTCCCTTTGATGAGAGCGAGCCCCTGTCGGTCAGCTTGTTTACCGTGAATTCGGAAATATCGACGCAGTAAAAATATATCTTTCTGACCGTCCCGTCGTGAAGCACCCTGAAGGAGGGCGTCATATTCCCGACCGCAATCGAGTGGAGCGTTGTCGCCATACAGATAACCGTTGTCGCCGAGCGGATTTCGTCCCTCATTCTGTCCTGCGCTTCGTAGGCGTTTCCGATTACCGGGGGGAGGGGACCGTCGTCGCGTATCGAGCCGGCGAGCACATAAGGGACTCCGTATTTTTCGCAGCTGTAAATGATTCCGTTATCCACGCTTTCGCGCTTTATGAATTCCCCGACGGAGCCGTAATATCTAACCTTGTTTATGGTGTCAAGGTGATTGTAATGGCCGTTGGGCTGATTCTTCTGAGTGTAGATATTCTGGCCGAGAGCGGTGTTGAGATAGGCTCCCTCAAGGTCGTGCGTGGCCAGAGCATTTCCCGCGAGCACGGCGTGAACATATCCTCCCGCAATCACGCGCGAGAAAGCGTCCCTCGCGTCGTGGTCAAACGAGAATGCGGGGCCCATAACCCAGACTATTCTGCCGTTTTCTTTTTCATACCTGAGCAGCTCGTAGAGCTCATCGTAATCACGCGAAAAAGAGCTCTCTCTCGAATGCCCCTGCCTGAAGGCGAAAGTTTCCGCCTTGCAACGGTCTTCGTCAAATCCGCAGGCGTTGACATATATGCCCTCTTCGCAGTTTTCCGTCCTTCCGCAGATAACGGGGTCGCCCTGTCTGAGACGGCGGAATTCAACAACTTTTATCTCTTCCCCGTCGATTACCGGAACGCAGTCCATACGGCTCTCGGCGGCGAGAATCCATTTTTCTTTGATTTTGAAATATTCGGGATAAATGCTCATCGCGTGAAAATTATCCGGAGCCACACCGTCCTTCGGCGCGGGAAACACCGCGCAGTCGGGCGCATTCGCGAAAGCGGGAGAGCCGAAATCGGGCTCGTTATATTTTTCGAGTATAAAGGCCATCAATTATCACTCCTGTCCGTCCGTTACGGCGCGGATTGTCAGATTCTCTTTTCAGGCATCCTTTTCATCCTGCTCGAGTTTTTCCATAAGGGCGCGCTTTGCTCTCGCTCTCTCGAGGTCGATATACATGCGCTCTCTCGTATCCTTGCCGATATTATAGAAGAGCATCGGCAGCAGCGCGAGGAAGTCAAATATAAGGTGAGGGCCGAAGGCGATGAGGAAAAGGCGCCACTTGGTTTCCTGAGTCTGTATCGCCGTCTCGCCTATTTCGTATTTTGCCCAGTCCTGAAGAAGGTGCGCGTTGACGATTCTGAGTATAGCATCCTTGGCTTTGGTGAAATATCCGTTGATGAGGTTGATTGTCGCTTCCACGCGGAATCCGTTCTTCCACTCGCAGTAGTCAAGCACCTCATAGTTTATCTCTTTGTTGACTATTCCTTTCGTGGCGTAGAATACCATCTCGATGATGTTTCCGACTCCGAAGGCGATGGACATCGGCAGTTTTTTCTGATAGAGGCCTCTCTTTTCGCCGCCTATAAGACCGGTGAGGAAAAACAGCAGTTCGCTGACAAATATCGAGCCGCTTGAGAAATACCAGAGCATCTTTGTCGAAAAACGCTCGCGGAATTTCGGGGCGAGTGCGTATGAGGCGTATGATACCGGCATACCGGGAATTCCCGCGACGGTCGGCAGCATATTGAAGTTTAGGACGTCGTTATAATAGAGGTCTTCGCCGGAGCCTATGTCGATTCCTCCGATAAGGCCGGTCAGAGTGTAGATAAGCAGCGGCCTGTTGCGGAAGACGGAAAGGATTCCCTTGACCGGGTGCGGGGGCTTTTCGCTCTGGGGGACTCTCTCTCTGCTGACGATGAACCAGATAATCGTGGGTATAATAGTTATAATCCACAGCGTTGTCTTGAACGCGATGAATGTCTTTGTGAGTGAGGCTTTCAGCTTGCCGTTTCCTATCAGGTCATAGAGCAGTCCGATAATCTGCGAGGGCAGCTTCGAAACGAGGTCGCCGACAAAATTCGCGCTGACGAGCAGGCTTGTCCTCTCATTCGGATTGGGCGTGAAAACATTCTCAATATATCCGCCTCCTCCGAAAAACGCGCCTATGGTTTCGTTGAAATACTGCAGGACCATATACGCGATAAGCTTCTGCCCCGTATTCATTCCGAAATACGCCGCAATCAGCGGCAGGAAGCAGGTATATATTCCCGAAAGAATGTTGGGGAGCATCGTGAGATACTGGAAGGGTTTGAATTTGCCCCATCTTGTTCTCATATTGTCGATAATCGCCGCGGTAATGGGGTCGTTTATCATATCATATACCGCCAGCGCGGCCGTTGCTTTGGCGAGAGGTTTCGGCTCGAGCCCGAAAATCTTATAGAGCCAGATATCCGCTCCCACATCGTATTGACCGAGACTGAGATGACCGAAAGCGCTGTAGGCTATGTAGGCGATTCTTTCCCTCGTCGTGCAGAAAAGGCGGTTCATATATGCCTGATTCATCTGAAGCTGGTCGGAGTCTCTTCTGTTTTCATCAGCCATCGTTTTCACCCTCCTCTCCGTCTGACGGGGTTATATCCTGCGCGGATTCTTCCGGATTCCCGGCGCTCTCGCCGGCAATTTCGGCCTCTATTTTATCCTGTATCTCCTGAAGACGCCTGTATTGCTCCTGCCTTATTTCTTCGGGAGACATCGTCTTCTGCATTTCAAAATAATCCTCAATCGGGATTCCGCCGACATAGCACTGCTTGTGGTGAACGGGGATTCCCTGCCTGAGCACCGCGAAATCGATTATTACATTCACAAGCTGAAGGGCGATATAAAGATATATTCCCACAGAGGGCCTGCCCGTGAGCACCGCGTCTGATTTATCGCAGAGAAACAGAATCAGCGGAGCGGCCGAGGCGATAAGCATCAGCGGGTTTACAATCGCCGCGCGGAGCTTCGCCCGCTTTGAGCACGCCATCATAAGCAGGAAAAAGTGAACGAGCCACATCACGACCGATAAGGCGAGAGTCAGCAGGCTCCACATAAGCAGCCTGTCGGATGTAAGAAAGCCCGGCGCGCCTATCGTCTCGACACCGTTATATAAGGTGATGAGCGAGGCACTGCCGTCAAAATCGCCGAAGGCGGGGTTGAGACGGCATTTAATAAGCGGCAGAAAAAGGGCAAACACCGGGATAAAAGAGGTGACTATGCGCGCGACGGCGAGCTTCGAGCCTACGAACGAGGCCTTGAGCCTGTCAATCTTTTTCTGAAAATGATAATGCTGCACCTCAGCTATATCCGCCTGCTGCATAAGCCGCTCCTGCAAATCGTAAACGACGATATTCGCGCCGCAGTGAGGGCAGTGCTGCCGCCAGTCGGTCAGCCTGAGATGGACGCCGCATTTAGGGCAATTTGCCATATTATCCGTCCTTTCCCTGAAGATATTATCCGGATGACGTTAAACCAATTATAATTATCTCACAAAAACGGTACACTTTCAAGAAAATTTTAATATATTTTGACTATATAAGGAAAATGAATTATTGATTTTATCTTTTTCCGGCGCTATAATTAAAAAGAAATCCGGCGACAACAAATTCCGAATTCCGAGGATGCGCCATGTTTTTAAAAATCATTTCTCTGTTTCTCGCGGGCCTGGCTCTGCTCATTCCGCTGAATCCTCTGCCCGTATTCCGCCCTTCAATGAGGCTGAGCAATCCCGACGCCGACGGCTCTGCCGTAAAGCTCTATGAATATATCTGCAGCATCTACGGCAAATCCGTTTTATCCGGTCAGCAGGAGGGCTTCGGCTCGCCCGCGCGCAATGACGAATTCGATTATATTTATTCCGCGAGCGGTAAATACCCCGCTGTGCGCGGCTTTGACTTTGTCAACGATGATTTTGAAGGGGTTTACACCCGCGCTTCGGAATGGTGGGAAAAAGGCGGGATAGTCACAATCTGCTGGCACTGCGGCAGCAATTTTGAGCTCGGCTACAGCGAGTGCCTCGCGGACGGCTTCGAAAACCCGGAGCTTCTCCTCACCGAAGGCACGCCCGAGAACGCGGCTTTTGTGCGCAATATGGACAGAGCGGGCGAGGTGCTCGGAAGACTGCGCGATAAAGGAATCCCCGTTTTGTGGAGACCGTTTCACGAATTCAACGGCGAATGGTTCTGGTGGGGAAAGGACCGCGACGGCTTCATAAAGCTCTGGAGGTATATGTATAATCATTTCACGAAGGACCTCGGGCTGAATAATCTTATCTGGGTGCTCGGGTACTCCGAAAGGGACGTTGAGCTCAGGGATTACTTTATGTGGTACCCCGGAAACGGATACTGCGATATCGTGGGCTGTGACAGCTATGATACCGAGAAGGACGGCGCGGAGCCTTCGCAGTTTGAAAAATGCGTGAGAGTGTCATTCGGCACAAAGCCCGTGATTTTTCACGAATGCGGTCATATCCCGGATGCGGAGCAGTTTGCCGGGACCCCCTGGTGCGGATTCCTGACCTGGCACTCCCAATATCTTTATGAGAGAAATTCTCCGGAATATATAAGAGAAATCTACAACAGCGAAAATGTGATTACGCTTGACGAATTACCCGCTTTTGAGGGCAGGTGAATATATGAAAATAACAGTTCTTGCCGAGAATACCTCGCGCCGCGGCCTGCCCTGCGAGCACGGCCTGAGCCTTTATATCGAGCTCGACGGGAAGACGATTCTTTTTGATACGGGGCAGAGCGGGCTCTTTGCCGACAACGCGCGGCTTCTCGGCGCCGACCTCGCGAAGGTCGATTTCGCGGTGCTCTCTCACGGTCACTACGACCACGGAGGAGGGCTGATGAGATTCTTTGAGCTCAATGACACGGCACCCGTCTATATGAGCGAATACGCCTTTGAGCCGCATTTCAACTCGCAGGGAAAATATATCGGGCTCGACTCCGCAATCCTTGACAGCGGCCGCGTCGTTTTTACTCACGGCGAAACTCCGCTGACTGATAATGTCACTCTTTATTCGGGCGAAGATATGCCTAAGATAACGGATTCCGGCTCCGCGGGTCTGTGCACTCGCCGCGGTCAATGCCTCGTCTCGGACGACTTCAGACACGAGCACTATATGATTATTGAGGAAGGCGGGCGCAGAGTGCTTTTCAGCGGCTGCTCCCACAGGGGAATAGTCAATATAATGAATTTCTTTGAGCCGGATGTCATGGTGGGCGGCTTTCACCTGTCTGGAGTTGATACCGGCGACGCTCTCGCGGAATACGCGCAGATGCTCGCGGGGTATCCGGCGGAGTATTACACCTGCCACTGCACGGGCGTTGAGCAGTATATTTTTATGAAGAATTATATCGGCAGTCTCGGATACATCTCAACGGGCGATACCGCCGAAATCAGGTGATGTATTGAAATCGGGCACCGGGCGGTGTATAATCAAAGCAGGTTTTTCCTGCCGGAAGGCGGCGATGCTGTGAGCGGAAACAGGGATTATTCAAAAATCATAAAGGCGCTGCAGATTCTCACGGGAATTCTTCTGCTGGCGCTTGCGGCGCTCGGCATATTCCTTATTCAGAAATATAACATCAAAGTATCGAATATCAAAAACCTCAGCGAAATGATAACGGGCGGCGTGCTGACCGTTTCGCTGATACTTATCGGTGTTTCGGTTGTCAAATCGTTTGTCCTGATATTTCCGCCGGCGGTCATCCTTTCAATCTGCGGATATATGATGCCGGGCTTTTTCATCGCCCTTGCGGTGAATGCCGTCTCGGTTATCCTCAGCCTTTCGATTCCGTATTTTCTCGGCAGATTTGCCGGGGCGGGTATGGTAGATACGCTCAGGAACAGATTCAGGGCCGTCAGAAAAATTGACGATTTTGTCGGTATGAACGAAACGAAACTCACCGCGATAGTCAAGTTTTCGGGCATTATGCCGGGGGACCTCTCGAGCCTTCTTTTCGGCGCGATGAATGTTTCTTATAAAAACTATATGGCCGGGGCGACGCTCGGAAACATACCGCTGATAATAGTTTATACCCTTTTCGGGACTCTGCTCAAATCCGTCGGCGAAAAGCCGTGGGTTGTCGCGATTCCCGTGGCGGTTATAATTGTATTCACACTTATTTCGGGAGTCCTTGTCAAAAGGACGGTTGACAAAAGCAAATCAAAACGGCCTACGGATTCTTTGCCGCAGACCGGTGATAATATTACCCGCGAAGGAGAATAACAATATGAAGAAAAAAATACTGAGATTCATTTCATTGGGGCTGGTATTGATTATGCTTATTCCTCTCGGCGTAAGCGCGGCAGATACGGTCGAAAAAACCGCAGCGCCTGCCGCCGCAAAACAGGATTATACGATTGATTCCCCTTATAAAGATGTTGTCTGGTCGGGCGACGGCGCGTGGGGCGCATACAAAGGCAATCTCCACACTCATTCCTTCGTCAGCGACGCCGAGGTCGATTACAGGGATATGATTCTCGAATACTACAATCAGGGCTACGATTTCCTCGCCATGACCGATCACGGCGTAACGGGCAAGCCCTGGAATGAGAAACCCACAGAGATTCCCCTCTATCTTTATCAGAGGATTATCGGCCATTTCGTCCACTACTTCACCGATGAAGAGTTTGAAGCCCTGCAGGACGGCTCATACCCCGTTGACGGAAAAGCGAGGGGCAGGGGAATGACCTGCGTCACGGGAGGAAACGAGCTCAACGCCCTCACCATCACAAAGGACCACGTCAACGGCATATTCCTTCCGCCTCACGCGGGAGACAATTATCTCGGCTACGAGAATGACTATGAGGGAGCGGTGCGCCTTGCCGACCATTACGGCGCCGTCTCTTTCATTAACCATCCCGGCGACTGGCTCGACAGCAACAGCGACCGCGCAAACTGCTCCGACCCCGAAAAGATTGCGTATTTCGCCGATATTCTTCTGCGCTATGATTCCTGCCTCGGCATGGAGGTCTTCAACGAGCATAACGGTACAACCGGCTATGACAGGGATACCTGGGACAATGTCCTCAAGGCCTGCCTGCCCTACGGCAAGAGAGTCAACGGATTCTCAAACGGCGACACGCATTTCATCCGCGATGTCGATTCCTCCTTCTCCGTATTCATGATGAAAGAGAATAACGAGGAGAATATCAGAGAGACGATGAAGTCCGGCGCGTTTTTCGCCGTGACAAGAGTCATCCGCGCAGACAAAGAGAAATTCGGCCCCGCGGAGGAGCTCGACGCGAGAGATACGGATATCCCGTATCCGACATTCTCCGATATTAAGGTTGACGGTCACAAGATAACCGTCAAATACAGCAACGCCTATGATATCAAGTGGGTTGCGGACGGCAATGTCATTG
Organism: Oscillospiraceae bacterium; assembly: GCA_902784155.1. Lineage (GTDB taxonomy): Bacteria > Bacillota > Clostridia > Oscillospirales > Acutalibacteraceae > CAG-177. The sequence continues at coordinate 4,673 of CACZTQ010000129.1, read as the reverse complement.
ACTCAAAAGAGGTTGCCGAGACAAACGAGGCCGCGGAATACACGATAGACCTTGACGAAATCGAGGGCGCGGAGGATTTCCTCTATGTCCGCTGCCAGATTATGGGCAAGGGCGGAATCACCCTCACCCAGGCGTTTGTGATTGACGACGGCGAAACCCCGCCCGAATATGTCAGGGATAATTCCGTCGAGGCTTACGCAAAGAGAATCTCAAACCAGTTCTTCAGCCTGAGAATATTTGTTATTATAAAGAAACTGTGGTCACTCATAGTCAAGTGATTATGCCCTGTGGCCGCCTATCTGCCTGTTGCGCTCCATCTCGGTAGCGCCGGGCACCATATTGAGACATCTTACTATTGAATTTTTACCGTAGCGGGCCCTGATATCAAGCAGGGCTCGCTGTATTTTATTTTCTCTCTCATATTTTTTATCTTCTTCATCCCCGGCAATCCGCCCGTCCCCTCCGAAGAAGGTCAGCTGCACGGGGGCGTTGCGGAGCTTCTCCGCCTGCTCGGGAGTCATCAGATTATTCGCGCATATATTGAAGCGCCTGACGGTAAGATTCCTGTCAACTATCTTATCATATATGGCGCTGACGGAATCCATTATGCAGAGCGAGGACGAGATGTGCCTGCCGAGGTTGCAGCTTCCGTGAACGGATTTCGGTGAAAATCTGCCGTAGCGGTCCGACTGCAGCTCGCCGCCGCGCCGCGATACCGCCGCCGCGTTTTCGATATCGTATGAGACATCGAGCACCACCTGATCGCAGACGAGATTGTGCCTGACAAGTCTTAGTGCGAGGGCGTCCGCCATCTCGCGTATCACAATTCTTCCCTCGCCGAATGAATAGGGCCTCGGAAGCACCTGACCCGAGGAGAGGCTTTGGGATTTCGGCGTGTAGGCCTTGCAGTCCGCAATCACGGTCGGCTCATAGCCCCAGGCGTGGTCGATAAGAAGCTCCGCGTTGACGCCGAAAAGACTGTAGAGCAGCTCCTCGTTATAGAATTCATTTTCTTTACCTATCGAGCAGGCGGCAATGTCACCCATGGTATAAAGCCCGTTTCTCTCGAGCTTCTTTGAGATTCCCGGCCCTATTCTCCAGAAATCCGTCAGCGGCCTGTGGTCCCAGAGAATCCTGCGGTATGACATCTCGTCGAGCTCCGCGATTCTCACGCCGTCCTTATCGGGAGGCATGCGCTTGGCGACTATATCCATTGCGATTTTTGCCAGATACATATTGGTACCTATTCCGACCGTTGCGGTGATTCCCGTCTCTTCGAGGACCTGCCTTATCATTTCGATTGCGAAGGAGCGCGCCGTCTTTCTTCCGAAAGGCAGGTAGGCGGTCACGTCGATAAACACCTCGTCAACCGAATAGACAAGAACATCCTCGGCCGAGACGAATCTCAGATATATTTCAAAAATGCGCCTGCTGTAATCCATATAGAGCGCCATCCTCGGCTGAGCGACAATCATATCTATCGCGAGCGAAGGATCCGCCCTGAGCTCGCCGGCATAGACGGATTTGCCCGAGAATTCCTTACGGCGCGAGGAATAAAGGCGCGAGGAATTCGCATGCGCCACAATCTGCTTGGCTTCAAACAGACGGGGTCTGCCCGGCACTCCGAAGCTCTTGAGAGAAGGGGAAACGGCAAGGCAGATTGTCTTATCCGTCCTGCTCTCATCGGCCACAACCAGGTTTGTGTTGAGAGGGTCAAGCCCGCGCTCCGCGCATTCGACGGAGGCGTAAAAAGACTTGAGGTCTATCGCGATATATTGTTTTGCGTTTTTCATACAGAACCACACCTTTTTTCACGCAAATAACAAGAAAAATTTCCGTAAAAGTGTTGACAAATTCTACAATATGCGTTAAAATACGAGTGTAGTTCTACAATAGTTCTATCAAATGTTAGCACCGGAATCGAATTTTGTCAAGTGCAGGAGTGAAATTTATGAAGAACTTCGGAAAAAAGGTCAAAGAAAGAAGATATGAGCTCGGGCTCTCTCAGGCGGCCCTTGCGGAGATGTGCGGCCTGAGCGGGCGCTCCGTTTACGGTTACGAGGCGGGTGAGAAGATACCCAGGAGGTCAACCGTCCTCAGGATTGCCGAGGCCCTGCAGGTCAGCGACGGCTATCTGACCGACGATTCGGTCGAGGGCCCCTATGATGAGGTTAAAGAAAAATATATCGCGCGCGCCGGGCAGCTCTACGGCCGCCGCGGTGAGGACGATATCCGCGCTCTGCTTCAGGATAATATAGCGCTTTTTGCGGGCGGCGAGCTTTCGCAGAATGAGAAGGACGCGTTTTTTGAGGCAGTGATGAGAGCTTATATAACCTGCAAGGATGCTTCAAACGCGCGTTTCAACCGTCAGAGCTCAGACAAAGAGGATTGAGGAGCGGCCATGAATCTCAACGATATTATTTCAATAGCGGATAAGCTTAAAAAAGAATACGGCTCCCGCAATCCCGATGAGATTTGCAGAGGGCTCGGCTATCATCTGCTTTATCAGAGCTTCGGCTCTCACGAAACCGCCATCAAGGGCTTCGTCATAACCGTCTGCGGCGAGATGGCGATAACGGTCAACTCCGACCTTCCCGAAAATATCCGCAAAATCGTTATAGCCCACGAGATGTTTCACGCGCTCGAGCATTGCGGGATGTCACTCTGCGGTTACAGCGAAAGAGCTCTTTTTGACGAATTATCAGATATGGAAAAGGATGCGAATCTTTTCGCCGCGGAGCTTATTCTTGATGACAGCGATGTGCTCGAAGCCCTGAAATATGCAGACAGCTTCTTCTCCGCCGCGGCCGCGCTCTATGTGCCGGCTGAGCTTTTTGAATATAAGCTGCGCCTTCTCAGAAGCAAGGGTTATAAGATAAAGGATGCCCCGGTTATTCCTCACAACAACTTCCTCAAGGATATAAAAGTGAGCTGAAATCGGTCAATGTGCCTACAAATTTTGTGATTATTAGGATAAAATCACGAAAAAGCCGGCATTTTTCCTTATTTTTACCGTTTTGTTCATAATATATTCATATTTATAGTGTAAAATTCCTGTCGAAGTGTAAGTTTACACTGAACTACAATTATTTTGAAGAGGAAACAAGCATGAAAAAGATTATCTGCAAGAGAGAGTACGACACCGAGACTTCAGAGCTTATCAAGAAGAATACCTTCGGCACATTCGGCGACCCCGCAGGTTACGAAGAGTCTCTCTACAAGACCGATAAGGGCTACTTTTTCCTTTATGTAAACGGCGGCGAAGAGTCACCCTATAAGAAGGAAGACATCAAGTCCGTATCGGCAAAGAAAGCCGATGAATGGCTTAACAAATAATCAACAGGCAATCAAAAGAGCCGTAACCGGCCGCGAGGCGGGTTACGGTCCTTTTCTTTTGAGGCGCGGTTTAAAATGATTTACAATCCGCGGCAAGTGTGATATACTGAACCGGTAAAAACAAAAACGAAAGAAGGATATCTGATGAATTCGTTTATCGTAATGATTGCAAAGAAAATATTCATGCTGATTTTTTCGGCCTATCTGACGCTGAGCGGGTCCGCCCTGATAAATCCCTCAACGGCGGAGCCCATAAAGCCGTCGGGCGACGCGAATCTCGTATTCGCCCTTATCGCCGACCCGCAGCTGAGCAACTATATGCCCGCGAGATACAATTATTTTCAGGCGGCGGCCAAAGACCTTAAAAACGCCGAGGGGCTCGACGCCCTGCTGAATGCGGGCGACGTTGCGGAAAACGGCCTCGCGATGGAATATTCCATTGTCGCTGACGAGCTTTCCGGTCTTGATGTCCGCCACATAGTCGCCGAGGGGAATCACGATATAAGGCTGAGGCTTTATGAGCAGAGTCTCTCGAGATTCAATGAATTCATAAACACGCTCAACGGCGATGAGGACGCGGTGTCATTCCATCACAGCGAGACGCTCGGCGGATATAAATTCATAGTCCTCGGCTCCGACAGGACCGAGTTTGAAGAAAACTATCTCAGCCCCGAGCAGCTTGAGTGGCTCGATAAGGAGCTCGCGTCGGTTGAGGAAGGTCAGCCGAGATTCGTTATGGTCCATCAGCCGCTCAAAAATACAAACGGACTGCCCAAGGTATGGAACAGCCCGATTGACTCCGCCGGCTCGATAGGTCCCCAGAGCGATGAACTCAAGGCGATTCTCGATAAATACTCAAATGTATTCCTTATCACCGGTCACGAGCATACGGGATTCGGCGAATATACCTATGAGAAGGTCGGCAAAAATATTCACTCGGTCAATGTTCCTTCGCTCTGCGTCAACAACAAAGACGGAGAAAACAACGATCACGGCCTCGCGTTTGTGGTTGAGGTCTATGACGGCAGCGTTCTTTTCAGGGCGCGCAATCTCAGCGAAGGCAAATGGCTCCCCGAATTCGACCTTGATATTCCGCTTGAAAACGCTCCCGTGGGCGGCGCCGTGAGAGTGGATTACACGGCGGAGTGAAGAGCGCGGAGAGTGAATTCCGAAAGCTAAAAAACACTTGATTTTTGATATAATCTCATATATAATTAGTGGGCGCGGCAGACGTTAAGACGGCCGCGCCCGTATATGCCGGTATGATGGAATTGGCAGACGTGCCAGACTCAAAATCTGGTGGTGGCAACACCGTGTCGGTTCGACCCCGACTACCG
>CACZTQ010000128.1 GCA_902784155.1 Oscillospiraceae bacterium | reverse complement strand
TTCGGAGAAAAGATGTATTCGGTTATGAAGGTGGTCGGCTCGTGCAGGAAGTATAATTCCGACGGAATAGTCGCCCTCGCGGGAGCTACTCTCGGGGCAACGGGCGGCGCAGACGGCAAGACTCTGCCCGAGGGATACACCCAGAAATATTCAAGCGAAGAATACCCCGGCTACTCATACATTTCCCCCGACGGCAGGATTGACGCCTCGACCGCGGTCCTCCCCGACAACACCTGGATTTTCCTCGACCAGTATCACGAGGTCGGCAGGAATGACGCCGTGCTCACCCTCGCGAAGGACCTGATTACGGGCAAGGTCAAGGATGTTCACACGGACCCGGTAAACTATCCGCAGTTCAATCATTTCTGCGATACCTATGAGCTTCGCCGCCGTAAGATTCCCGCCGTCGAAAAGATTCTCGAAAACGCGGGCAGCGGAGAGATTGCTCTTTCGGAATCGAGAAAAGGCGAGATTCAGAAGGCTCTTGACAGCGCTTATGACGTGATTTTCGCTTCGGTGGGCGATGAAGAAAAGGCCCGTAAGGCCGCGGACTCGCTCGATTCGGTTCTCAGATCATTCGGTATATATAATGAAAAGACGGCTCCCGCGCGCGGAGAATTTCTCGAGCGCATAACAAAGCGCGTGAGCAGGTCGGCCCTGAACACCCTTGGAGGAGGCAATCTCATCGACAGGCTCCGCAGGGGCAGAAATCCCGCAGACAAATAAAGAAGCGCCTGTTCAAGGCGTTCCGATAAGGAGGAATCCACTTGGCAGATTTCAAGGCAAGCACCGCTATGTACGCTGTTGCGTTCGGCGTTATCGCGTTCATAGTGGCCCAGTCAATGTTTTTTATCATCAAATCATGGAAGCACGGCAGAGAACTCGGTATTTCCAGAGAGACGCTGACCAACACCGTCACATCGAGCATTATGTTTACCATAGCTCCCGCAATTTCGATTCTTGTCACGGTGTTTGTGCTCGCGAAGGCGCTCGGAGTCATTCTTCCCTGGATCCGCCTCACGGTCATAGGAAATCTCGCCTATGAGACCGTTGCCGCAGAGACCGCTCTGAATAATCTCGGCGGGTCGCTCAGCAATGAGATTACGGATATGAAGCAGTTCTCAACAGTCGTGTGGGCCATGACAATCGGTTCCGTTTTTCCGCTGACATTTCTTCCGATAGTCTGCAAAAAGCTTCAGAAAAAAATCGGCGGAGCCATAAGCAAGGATGAGAAGGCTTCAAAGATGGGCGATATTCTCGCCGCCGCCGCTTTCATCGGCATTATCTCGGCGTTTATCGCCAGAGCCATCAACGGCTGCACCGTCGTATCGGAGCCCGTGCTTGACGCAATGGGAAATGAGGCGGTTGACGAAGCGGGCAAAAGGATAACCCAGAAGGTGATTACCGAGTCGTCCGGCGCGCTCTCGATTCTGACTCTTGTCTTTGCCGTTATCATAATGCTTGTGCTTATGACTCTCTGCAAAAGAATCAAGGCGCTCGAAAAGCTCGAATCCTTCGCGATGCCTCTGGCAATGTTTGCGGCAATGGGATGCGCGGTGCTCTTCTCAAAGATTCTCCCGGCAAACATCGCAAACTTCACCTGGTATGAGATAGGAGGTACGCTGTGATGTCAGACAACAGAAACTATTTTGACCGGGTTCACGTGTGGGGAACCGTCTGGAATTACGCCGCTCTTATGATGATGCTCTCGGTGCCCGTTTGCATGTCGCTTATAATGAAGACCTGGCCGAGTCTCGGCGTTATGGGTAAGGTTATAGCGACGCTCGCTCCCCTTTACTGGGTTACGGGTATAATCGAGGTTGTTACATACGTCCCGATGCTCGGCGCGGGCGGCACCTATCTCTCGTTCGTTACCGGCAATATCTCAAACCTCAAGCTTCCCTGCGGCCTTAACGCGATGGAAAACGCGAAGGTCAGGGCAAACACCGAGGAGGGAGAGGTTATCAGCACTATCTCAATCGCGGTTTCATCCCTCACAACAACGATTGTCATCGCGGTCGGAGTTCTCGCATTTGCCGGCGTATTCTCAACAGCGAGTTCAAACCCGACATTTGCCGCGGCCTTCAACAATGTTCTTCCCGCTCTTTTCGGCGCTCTCGGCGCGAGCTATTTCGCGAAGCACTGGAGGCTCGGAATAGCCCCCGTCATAGCGGGAGTTCTTGTGCTTCTCATTTCCCCGGCTACCGGAGTCGGAATACTGATGTTTGTAACGATTGTTGTTTCTCTCGTTGCGGCGGCAATCATCTATCACGATATGTTTTTCCCGATGATCAAAAACATTTTCGGCAAAAAGAAATAATTAAAAAAACGGGCAAAAAGAAAAACGGCGGCGCCGCAGAGCGCCCCCTGTAAACAATCCCGATAAATGAATATCCCCTCACCGAAGCGGTGAGGGGATTGCTGTTTTATTTGGAATTATTATTTGACTGCGCCGATTTCCTTGGCGGGAAGCAGTCCGAAGAGGCCCTTGATAAACGCGATGATTCTTGCGAAGAATCCTGTCTTGACATTTACTGTGAGCGCTCTGATGAATCTTGTGCCTCTGGAGTTGACAGCGACTTTGCCGCTTGCATCAATGACCTTTGCGGTGTAGTCCATTGTGCTCTTGACCTTGCCGAGATCCACTCTGAGGATGCTTGAGTCTGTGGTTGCAAGAGGAGTATCGGAATTGCCCGCGTAGATTGCAAGGAGGTAGCCCTCGGGAAGAGGAGCGCTGGTCCTTGCGGTGAGGAATACCTGCTGGCCGTACTCGGCATCAGCGCTGTCGCCGAAATAAAGGTGGATATCCTTTATCGGATCGACAAGCTTTGTGCCCGCCTTGGCTCTTGTGCTCTTCGCGCCGCAGCGGCTGCAGGTCGCGGTCTCTGTGCCGTCCTTGTCATAGGTGGCGTCGTTGTTGTATCTGAATGTGCTCCAGTCGTGGCCGAGAGCATTGACTATATCGGTCTGCTCGGTCTTCTGGCAGCGTGAGCATTTCCTTAAGGTGTAGCCGCCTTCAACGCAGGTGGCTTTGATTTCATTGACAACTTCCCACTTATGATTGAGAGGATCGGAGGTCTGCTCTCTGACTGTCTGACCGCAAATCGTGCATTTCTTTTCTACTGAAGCGCCCTCTTCGCAGGTTGCCTCGAAGGTGTTGCCGGTGGGAACGAGATCATGCTCAAGCTTGTCGGC
>CACZTQ010000127.1 GCA_902784155.1 Oscillospiraceae bacterium | reverse complement strand
GTGCGAAGCAGTTTTCCCGTGAAAAATAAGCCGCAGAACAAGGAAGATTTGTGAGAGCATACTGAATGTATGGTAAACAAATCTGACGATGTTCTGCGGTTTCGGTTTTCCGTGAAAACCAATACTGTCTTATGACTCTCCGCCCAATGAGGCAGGTTATCTTTTTGCTTCAGAATTTTATTTTGCTCATCACGTCGCCGAGCTTATCGTGGAAGACGAGGGTGAAATAATCATCCATATCCGTTTCGTCCCTGTTGATGAGCACGGAGCGCGTTCCCTTGAAATAGCGGATGAAACCCGCCGCGGGATAAACCTTGAGCGAGGTGCCCGCAACTATCAGCATATCCGCTTCGGCTATCGCGTTGACCGCTCCGGTTATGGTGTCGCTGTCGAGAGACTCCTCAAACAGCACGACGTCGGGTTTTACCGTGCCGCCGCATTCGCACAGCGGAATCGAATCCGAGTTTATCACGTATTCGAGAGGATAAGATTTATGGCACCTCATGCAGTAGTTTCTGTGGATTGAGCCGTGAAGCTCATAAACGGTTTTGCTGCCCGCCTGAGAGTGAAATCCGTCAATATTCTGGGTTATGACGGCGGAGAGCTTCCCCGCTTTCTCAAGCTCCGCGAGGCGGTAATGCGAAATATTCGGCTTCGCATCGGGGTAGTAAAAATACTTTTTGTAGAATTCATAAAACTCTTTGGGGTGCTCCTCAAAGAAGCTCCTGCTCACGATTTCTTCGGGCGGATATTTGTAATTCATCATATATATACCGTCCGCGGAGCGGAAGTCCGGGATTCCGCTCTCGGTCGAAACGCCCGCGCCGCCGAAAAAGACAATCCTGCTGCTCTCGCTTATCATACTGTTGAGCCTGTCGATCTTATCGCTCATGATTCCGCCTCTTTCCTGTTATTTTTCCGGTGCGGATATTGTATCACAAAAAAGAGCAAAATTCACTATGTTTTCACTTGTATTTTTAAATTCTTTTTGATATTATATAATCGTTTTAATATGCCAACGGAGGTAACTGTTATGAAATTGACAATGTCACAGGCACTCGTTAAATTCCTTGACAATCAGTATGTCAGCTTCGACGGAGTCGAATCGAAATTTGTCGAAGGTATTTTCGGTATTTTCGGTCACGGCTGCGTGGTCGGTCTCGGCCAGGCCCTCGAGCAGGGAGGCCACAATCTCAAGTTTTATCAGGGACACAATGAGCAGGGTATGGCTCAGGCGGCAACCGCTTACGCAAAGCAGAATCACCGCCGCAAGATTATCGCCTGCACCTCGTCTATAGGCCCCGGCGCGCTCAATATGGTTACCGCCGCCGGCACGGCAACGGCAAACAGAATCCCCCTTCTGCTTCTCCCCGGCGACACCTTCGCCTGCCGTCAGCCCGACCCCGTCCTTCAGCAGGTTGAGCAGCCCACATCATATTCAACAACCGCAAACGACGCCTTCAGAGCTGTCTGCAAATACTGGGACAGAATAGTCCGCCCCGAGCAGCTCATGACCGCCTGCATCAACGCGATGAGAGTTCTCACCGATCAGGCCGAGACGGGAGCCGTCTGCCTCGCGATGCCTCAGGATGTTGAGGGCGAATCCTTTGATTATCCCGACTACTTCCTTCAGAAGAGAGTCTGGTATATCGACAGACGTATCCCCACTCAGCGCGAGATTGACCTTGCCGTTGACGCGATTATAAATTCAAAGAAGCCGATTCTCATCGCCGGAGGCGGAGTCACATATTCCGACGCCTACGATACAGTTGCGTCTTTCGCGGAAAAATTCAATATACCCGTTACCGAAACCCAGGCGGGCAAGGGCAATATCCCGTTTGACTTCCCGCTGAATTTCGGCGGAATCGGAGTGACGGGCGGCCCCGCCGCGAATAAACTCGCGAAGATTACCGACCTTGTCATTTCCGCCGGCTCGCGCCTTACCGATTTCACCACCGCTTCAAAGTGGGGATTCAGAAACCCCGAAGTGAAGATGCTCGGCATCAACGTCAGCGCGTTTGACGCGATGAAGATGGACGCTATGTATGTCACCGCCGACGCGAAGCTCACGCTTGAGGCAATCGGCGCGAAGCTCGAAGAAAAAGGCTATGTTTCCGGCTGGGATAAAGCTGAGCTCGCTCAGATAAAGGCTGATTACGTTGCCGAGGTTGACAGGATGTACGGCATCGAGCTCGAAAACGGTCTCTCTCAGACCAGAGCGCTCGGCGAAATCAACAATTTCATCGCAAAAGACGCCATTGCGGTCGGCTCGGCCGGCTCGCTTCCCGGATGTATGCAGCGCCTCTGGAAGAGCTTCGTACCCGGCACATACAATATGGAATACGGCTTCAGCTGTATGGGCTACGAAATCTGCGGCGCTCTCG
>CACZTQ010000126.1 GCA_902784155.1 Oscillospiraceae bacterium | reverse complement strand
GCAGAAGCGCCGACCGAGCCGACAGGCGAGACCGCGCTGCGGGCTCCGTTATATTAACTGTTTCAATCTTTTATTCCTGATTCTTAAATTCTTTAATTCTTTTTTCTTGCATCATTATTCAGCCGCCTATACACCACAGTATGAAAAGCGAGGGAAATTATGAAAATAGCACTTATAGCACACGACGCAAAAAAAGAACTTATGGTTCAGTTCTGCATTGCATACTGCGGAATTCTGAGCAGGCACACGCTTTTCGCCACGGGCACCACCGGCAAGGTGGTCGCCGAGGCTACAGGCCTTGAAATCAACAGATTCCTCAGCGGTTCTCAGGGAGGCGACCAGCAGATTGCCTCGAGCATCGCCTGCAACGAAATCGACCTGCTTCTCATCTTCAGGGATCCCCTCACGGCAAAAGAGAGCGAGCCCAACGAAGCCACTCTTCTCAGACTCTGCGATGTCCACAACATCCCCGTTGCCACCAACATCGCCACAGCCGAGGCGCTCATCCACTCGCTCGCGAGAGGCGACCTTGACTGGAGAAATATCGTTAATCCCACAGAGTAAAGGAATGATTTGATGGAGTTACTTACAACGGCGGTGAAGGGCACGCAGGATATGCTGCCGTCCGACACGGGCAGGCAGAGATACCTCGAAAATATGCTCTTTGAGACCGCCGGAGCATTCGGATTCAAAGAAATAAGAACCCCCGTATTCGAGCATACCGAGCTGTTTCAGCGCGGAGTCGGCGAGACTACGGACGTTGTTCAGAAAGAAATGTACACCTTTGACGACAAGGGCGGCAGGTCAATAACCCTCAGACCCGAGGGAACGGCGGGCGCTGTCAGGGCCTTCCTCGAGCACGGCCTTTCAACGAGGCGATGCCGCAGAAGCTCTGCTACCTGCTCAACTGCTACCGCTATGAGAAGCCGCAGGCAGGGCGCTGGAGGGAATTCCAGCAGTTCGGAGTCGAGATGTTCGGCTCCGCCGCCCCCCAGGCCGACGCGGAGGTCATAAGCGTTGCTTATCAGATATTCGAGTATCTTCAGATAAGCGACCTGAAGCTTCATATCAATTCGATAGGCTGCCCCGGGTGCAGGAAGAATTATCACGCCGCTCTCAAAGAGTATTTTGAGGGCTACAGGGGTGAGCTCTGCCCCACCTGCCTCGAGCGTCTTGACAAAAACCCGATGCGCATACTCGACTGCAAGAGCCCCGTATGCAAAAAGATTGCCGAAGGCTCGCCCGTCATCCTCGATTATCTCTGCGACGAGTGTGCGGAGCATTTTGAGGGCGTCAAGAAATTTTTAGGCGCGATGGGCATTGAATTCTCTGTTGACCCGCGTATCGTCAGAGGCCTCGATTACTATACCCGCACCGTCTTTGAATTTGTTTCGGATTCAATCGGCGCTCAGGGCACGGTCTGCGGAGGCGGAAGATATGACGGCCTTGTCGAGGAGCTCGGAGGCCCCAAAACCCCCGCTCTCGGCTTCGGTATGGGCACGGGAAGGCTGAAGATGCTCATGAAGGCCCAGGGAATCGAGCTGCCGGAGGATAACGAATGCGACCTCTATATAGCGCCTATGGATGAGAGCGCCCTTCTCAAGGCGATGGAGATTGTCAGCGACCTTCGCTCGGGCGGGATTCATGCTCAGACAGACGTTGTCGGCCGCTCGCTCAAGGCGCAGATGAAATACGCCGACAAAATCGGCGCTCGCTACACGGCCGTGCTCGGCAGCAACGAGCTTGAGGAAGGCACGGTCAACGTCAAGAATATGAAAACAGGCAGAATCACCGCCATTCCCGTTGAGGAGCTCGGCGAAAAATTCATCACCCTGTCGCTCAATGACGCCGTCGGCGAAATCGGCGACGCGGAGGACTCTGCCGCTCTTATAAATACCTTATTCGGAAAGAAGGAATGACGCCATGGATTTTATGACCGGTTTAAAAAGAACCGACTACTGCGGAGACCTGAGGATAACGGACGCGGGCAGAGAAGTGACCGTAGCCGGCTGGGTTCAGAGGCAGAGAGACCTCGGCGCTCTTATTTTCATTGATCTGAGAGACAGAAGCGGAATAGTTCAGCTCGCGTTTGACGAGAGCACCGATAAAGAGATTTTTGACAAGGCATTCGCCGCGAGAAGCGAATATGTGCTTATGGCGAAGGGCACCGTCAGAGAGCGCTCCTCAAAGAATTCCGAAATCCCCACGGGTGATATTGAAATAGAGGTCAGCGACCTCAGAGTTCTTGCAAAGAGCGAAACTCCTCCCTTTGAGATTGCGGAGAACAGCCAGACCTCCGAGCTCACGAGGCTCAAATACAGATACCTCGATTTAAGGCGCCCGGACCTTCAGAAGAATATCCTCATGCGTCACAAAATCGCCAAGATTACCCGTGACTATTTCGACGAGAACGGCTTCATCGAGATAGAGACGCCGATTCTTATCAAATCCACCCCCGAGGGAGCGAGAGACTACCTTGTCCCCTCAAGGATTCACAAGGGCAAATTCTACGCTCTGCCGCAGTCCCCTCAGCTCTATAAGCAGCTCTCGATGGTTGCGGGATTTGACAGATATATGCAGATTGCCCGCTGCTTCAGAGACGAGGATTTAAGAGCCGACAGGCAGCCCGAATTCACGCAGATTGACCTTGAGATGTCCTTTGTCGATATGGAGGATGTGCTCGCAATCGGCGAAGGGTATATTCAGAGAGTATTCAAAGACGCTCTGGGCGTCGATATTTCCCTGCCCCTGCCGCGCCTTACATACAAAGAGGCGATGGAGCGCTACGGCTCCGACAAGCCCGATACAAGATACGGCCTTGAAATCAAGGACCTCACTCAAGCCGTCAAAGGCACGGAATTCGTCGTTTTCGCCTCGGCGATAAACGAGGGCGGCTCCGTCAGATGCATCAATGTCAAAGATTCTTATAACATTCTTACGAGAAAAGAGATAGACAAGCTCACCGAGACAGCGAAGGGCAGCGGGGCGAAGGGTCTCGCCTATATCAGAATGGCTCCCGACGGCACCTGTAACGCCTCCTTCGCGAAGTTCATGACAGAGGACGAAATGTCGGCAATCCTCTCCGCTTCGCAGGCGGAGGCCGGAGATGTGATTCTCATTATTGCAGACAAAAAGAATTCACTTGTTCTCTCCGTTTTGGGTGCACTCCGACAAATCGCCGCCAAAAAGCTTGACATTATTCCCGAAAATCAATACAATCTGCTCTGGATAACCGAATTCCCGTTCTTTGACTGGGATGAGGACCTCGGACAGTTTGTCGCTATGCACCATCCCTTCACCGCTCCGATGGACGAATGTCTCGACTATCTCGAGACGGATAAGGCGAATGTCAGGGCGAAGGCCTACGATATGGTTCTCAACGGAATCGAGCTCTGCTCCGGTTCGATAAGAATAACGAATCCCGAGCTTCAGGGAAGAATCTTCTCGCTTCTCGGTCTGAGCGATGAGGAAGCTCACAATAAATTCGGATATCTGCTTGACGCCTTCAGATACGGCGCTCCGCCTCACGGCGGAATGGGACTCGGTCTCGACCGTCTCATAATGCAGATGCTCGGCTGCGAATCTCTCAGGGATGTCATCGCGTATCCCAAGGTTCAGAACGCCTCCGAGCCGATGACCGACTGCCCCGCGCAGGTTGACGGCCTTCAGCTCGACGATCTCGGTATATCAATAAAAGAAACTATAGAATAATCCGAAAGAAGGAAAAAATCATGGCAAGAGTTTACAATTTTTCAGCAGGCCCCTCAATGCTCCCCGAGAGCGTGCTCAACAGAGCGGCGGAAGAGATGCTCGACTGCAACGGCACCGGTCAGTCCGTTCTCGAGATGAGCCACCGTTCAAAGGCGTTTGAGCCCATTATCTACGGCGCATTCGACCTTTTCAGAGAGGTCCTCAACGTCCCCGAAAACTACAAGATTATATTCTGCCAGGGCGGCGCTTCAACAGCTTTCGCGGCTATTCCGCTCAACTTCATGAACGGCAGCCGCAGAGCCGACTACGTGCTCTCCGGTCAGTTCTCGACCAAGGCATACAAGGAAGCCCAGAAATACGGCGATGTCACGGCCGTTGCCTCCTCAAAGGAGCAGAATTTCTCCTGCATTCCCGAGCTTGACAAATCAAAATTCGACCCCGAAGCGGATTATTTCTATATCTGCCAGAATAACACCATCTACGGCACTCGCTTCACCACTCTGCCCGATACAGGCAAAGTTCCCCTCATCGCCGACGTTTCATCCTGCTTCCTTTCAGAGCCTATGGACGTTTCAAAATACGGCGTAATCTACGGCGGAGCCCAGAAGAATGTCGCCCCCGCGGGCCTTACGGTAGTTATAGTGCGCGAAGATCTCCTCGGCCACGAGAGACCGGAGACCCCCGCCCTGCTCAACTACAAGCTCCTCGCGGACAATGACTCGATGTATAACACTCCCCCCTGCTACTCAATCTATATGTGCAAGCTCGTTCTCGAGTGGATCAAGAGCATCGGCGGTCTTGAGGCCCTCAAGGCACGCAACGAAAAGAAAGCTCAGATTCTCTATGATTTCATCGATTCGAGCAATATGTTCCACAATCCCGTCAAGAAGAGCGACCGCTCAATGATGAACGTCACCTTCGTTACCGACAGCGACGAGCTCAACGCCAAATTCGTTTCCGAAGCGGCGGCAGCGGGCTTTGTCAACCTCAAGGGACACCGCTCCGTAGGCGGTATGAGAGCGAGCATCTACAACGCAATGCCGATAGAGGGCGTTGAGAAGCTTGTCGAGTTTATGTCCGACTTTGAAAAGAATAACTGAGGTAGCGTATGTATAACATTCTGACACTTAACAAAATTTCAAAAATCGGTTTATCCGTTCTTGATTCTTCAAAATATGCCTGCTCCGATTCTTTCGAAGCTCCCGACGCAGTGCTTGTGCGCTCCGCGGCAATGCACGAGATGAAGCTCGATGAAAAAACTCTCGCGGTGGCGAGAGCGGGCGCGGGCGTCAACAACATTCCCGTTCAGGATTACGCGGACGCGGGCGTTGTGGTATTCAACACCCCCGGCGCAAACGCAAACGCCGTCAAGGAGCTTGTAATCTGCTCCCTCTTCCTCGCTTCGAGAAAGATTGCCGCAGCCTATGACTGGTGCAAGACTCTCAAGGGCGAGGGCGACGGGGTCGGAAAGCTCGTCGAAAAGGGCAAATCGCAGTTTGCGGGCCCTGAGATTCTCGGCAAGACGCTCGGCGTTGTGGGAATGGGAGCCATAGGCGCTCTTGTAGCGGAATCGGCGAGCGCTCTGGGAATGAGCATTGTCGGCTACGACCCCTTCCTCTCCGAAGCGAGAATCGCGGAATTCACCGCGAAGGGCTGGAAAATCACAGCAGATATCGAGGATATATGGGCTCAGGCCGATTATATCACTCTTCATCTTCCCCTCAATGACGCGACCAGAGGCACCATAAACACCGAAACAATCAAAAAGCTCAAAGACGGCGCGAGAATTCTCAACTTCGCGAGAGGCGAGCTCGTTGATTCCGATGCTCTTCTCGCGGCTCTTGACGAGGGCAAAATCGGCGCTTATGTAACCGACTTCCCGACCGACGCTCAGATAGGCCACGACGGCGTCACAGCCATCCCCCACCTCGGCGCTTCCACTCCCGAGAGCGAGGATAACTGCGCGGTTATGGCGGCTCAGGAGGTTTCCGCTTATCTTGAGAAGGGCGAAATCCTTCACTCGGTCAATTATCCCGACGCATCACTCCCCGCCTCATTCAAGGTAAGAACCTGCTTCCTTCACAATGAGGATGAAGGCTTCGCCGCGAAGGCCTGTGAGAAGGCGGCGGCAGGCGGAGCGGCAGTCGAAAACTGCTTCACCGCTTCCGGAAAAGGAAAGGGCTACACTGTTCTCGATACAGACAAGGCATTTGACACAGACGGTATTGAAGCAATAAGAATTCGTGTAATAAAATAATTACGGAGGAATTTTTATGAAAAAGTATCTTGCAGTCATTCTTGTATTATCAATGGTATTTGCTCTCGCTGCCTGCGGAGCAAAGAGCGGCGGCGAAGAAACAACAGCTCCCGAAGAGAGCACATCCGAAGCCGTGACCGAAGAGATTCCCGAAGCGACAGCCACCGAGGCAGAAGAAGAAACAGAGGCCTCAGAAGAGGCGGCAACGCCGGCCGAAGCTCCCGCGACAGCCACCGAGGCAGAGCAGGCTGAGGAGACCGAAGAGGAGACAGAGCCCGCGAAGGCTCCCGAAACTCCCGCAGAGGTACTCGCCGCTTATAACGAGGCGGTAAACGGCGCCTGCAGCGCGAAGGCGGGCTTCTCGAAGGAGCGTTATACCGACAACGCCAACTACAATATGGGCGTTGCTCTCAACACCTTCAAGAGCCTTGTCGAGAAATTCATCGGCATCGGCGACAAAAACAAGTATTCCGAGACGGTAACCAAAGGTCAGTGGGCCGATGACACGATGCATCAGTATCTCCGCAAGAGCACTCTCACCGAGGCCGACATCAAAAACGCGGCCTGCACAAAAGAGGGCGACCTTTATGTTTACACAATCGATATAAAGGACGGCTCGAGCGTCGGCAACAAGAACTCGAAGCAGAGTCTCAACGCCATCGACAAATGCGGTCTGTGTGTGGGCAACGAGGATAAAAACTACTTTGACCACAAGAGCGGTCCCGTTATCTACGACGCAATCGGCGGTACCTTTGAGAGCGCAGAAATCAAAGAGAGCTACAACTCCGCTAAGGCGGTCGCGAAGGTTGACGCCGACGGAAAGCTCGTCTCTCTCACCGTGACATTCAACATCAGCGTTGATATCTCGGTCCCCGTCGGAAACGGTACAGCAACGGGCACAACCCACGTTATCTACAAGGATTTCAAATACTGATAACAATAAATCAAGCCGGTGATTCTTTCACCGGCTTTTGCTTTGTCTTAAATATTCACTTTTTCTGTTTTTCTTATCTTTTCTTTTCTTTCTTCTTTTTTTACTCAGGCAAAGAAGTCAAAGAGCCTCTGTTTATAACCGGGGGCCGTGTCAAACGCCGCGTGGCCGTATCCGTCATAGGTGTAATGTGAGAATCCGCTCTTCCCCGAAAACGCCGATATGAGCTCCTCCCCCGCTTCTCTTCCGAGCACCGCGTCATCCTCGGCGCACAGGGCAAGGACGGGGCACTCAATCGCAGGAATCGCCTCAACCGCGCTGAAATCCTCCGTGCCCGAAGCGAGGATTATAAATCTCTCAAGCTCTTCATCCGTAAGGCTTTCGCCGAGCATCGCGAAGGCCTTTTTATAATTCTCAAAAACCTCGCGCGGGTAAATCTTTTCGCCGAAATCGAGATAGAGCTCCCTGCCGTTTCCGCTTTTCGCAAGGTCAATCCATCTGCCGATGCAGGTAATTCCCGTCCGAGTCACTTTCGCGCAGGCCGAGCCGAGCGCGAGCTTCGAGACAAGCCCTTTAAAGCCCGCCGCAATCAGCAGAGAAATCATCCCTCCCTGCGAGGTCCCGAAAAGGCAGACGTTATTGAGCCCCAGCGCTCTCATAGCAGCGGCGGTATCCTCCGCCGCCTCACGCACGGTGTAGCGCGGCGGCAGAGCGTTTCTGCGGTCGAATACATATACGGTATAGTCCTTCGAAAAAAGCTCATAATCCTTCGCTATGAGCTCCGCGGAGAGCATCACGCTCCTGACGCTGAGCCCCGGGATAATCACAAGAGTCTTTTTCCCCGAACCGAAAGAGAAATAATCCATCCCGCATTTCGCGGTGTTGACCGTTTTTATCTCAATACTCATCTTATGCCCTTATCGCGTCATATTCGGCGAGCACTGCCCTTTCGCCGTTTGAATTATATATAACCCTGAGCACCGGTCTGCCAGAGGAATTCGCGACGGCGTCAAGCTCGAGCGTATTGTATGCTTCGCCCTTGCAGTTGAAATCATAGACGCTGTAATTGTCGCCCTCCGATACGATTCTGCGCCCGGCCTTTCTGACCGTGCCGTCCTTGAAGGTGACGTTTATGTATTCCGGATAAACCGCGACATTGCCGGAGGTTTCTCCGATACGCAGCGATACCATCGGGATATAGGAGCCGGGCAGGTCAACCTTCTCTATGACATCCTCAAGTCTGTAGAATCTGACCTTGGTCCTGAAGCCGCGTCCCTTCGTGAGCTCAACATTCATTTCGTGATCTCCGGGAGCAATGCTGTCGGCTGTGCCGGAAAGATATGTCTTTTTGAATCTCTGACCCTCAGTGAAGGTGATATCAATGGGTTTATTCGCCTTCAGGGCAACGCGGTCATCCTCAATCATACAGTCGTCAAGGCAGATATCCCCGAGGTCGAAATTCGCCCCCGAGATTTCGCCGAGATAGTTTACGGTGACAACGCCGCTGCCGTCGTTGAGAGCGTCGTTTTCATAGTCGATATCATAAAACCTTGCGTAGATGAGGTCTCCTCTTTCAAGATAGAGAGGCAGGGTGTCTCTCATCTCTTCGCCCGCGTAATACCACAGGCCGTCGTAAAAAGCTCCGGGGAAGCCCATCATCATGGTGTTTTCGGTCTTCACGGTGTTGCCCGTCATATTTTTCGCCTCGGCCGCCTCTGTCATTTTATCGGTGTCGATATTGTAGTAGCCGGTCTTTTCGGCCACAAAGGCGTAGCAGCCGCTGTTTAAGGTCACGCTGTTTTTGCCGAGAGAGAGGTCGCCGAGATTTCTCGCTCCCTCTATGAGCTTGTCGGTGTGACCGGGGGCGGACTCCCACGATACCGAATAGAATTTCTCAACCTCGGGCAGAGGCTCGGTTTCGGCCTCGGAGTCGCTCGCGGTGGCTGCCGCGGAGTCGGAGGCTGTAGCGGCGGCGGTATCCGTCGCGGTTGCCGCGTCTGTTACGGGTGAGGAGGTTTCGCCGCCCTCTCCGCCTGTCTTTCCGCAGGCGGTAAGGCCCGCCGTCAGAGCGAGAGCGGTAACAAGGCACAGTATTTTAACAATCGTTTTTTTCATACAAATTCTCCGTTCACTCATTCACTTTTATTTCTTTTATTCTTTCTCTTTATTTCTTTTTCAGAGCTTTTTTGAGGTCGTCCTTGAGAAACTCGCCCGCTGCCCTCGCGAGGCCTCCGGCTATGGCTCCCCCGGCGGCCGAGCCCGCGACCGTCTTTATCAGGTCAAAGATTTCGTCCCTGTCCCTCGCGTCGCGCTCCTCCTGAAGAATACGGCGCTGCTTCTCTTCATCGTCTATTTTTTCAATTCTTCTTCTCGTTTCTTCGCGGATAATCGCTTCCCTGAGAGAACCGCCGCAGTTGGGGCAGTTTTCATTCTCATCGGCGTTGACAAATGAATCGCAGTATTCGCAGCAGACCTTCAGGTCGTCGTCTCTGTCGCTCATAATTATCACCCCGGCAAATAATTTATTCTTCTGTTGTGATTATACACCAAAATTGACCGCGTTTCAATAATTATGTTTACATATTAAATATTATGTGTTAGAATAAAATAGAATATTTATAAATTTACGGAGGTTGAATTATGGCAGGCATAAAGGAATACATTCCCCAGTTCGGCGACAGAACATTTGAAGAATATCCGTTCAATGACTGCGACGCCCTGACGCTCAGCGAAGTTATTTATATGCCGTTTGAGACGGTTGTTTCGACTTCTTTTGAGGATGAGCCGAGAAACTTCGCCGAGGCGGCAAAGGAGCTTTTTGAGTCAAGGGGAAGCAAGCATCAGAAGCTCGGCCTTATGATAACGAATCAGTCGAGCGTCGATATGATGGCGATGGCCGAAACCGCCAGATTCTCAGAAATGAAGATACTTGCCGTTCGCGAGGTTTACAGCGCGAAGCCCGCGATTCAGTACTGCGCGGCGACCTTCATCCTGCCCGGAGACGAGCTCGTTGTTGTATTCAGGGGAACCGATGACACGCTTGCCGGCTGGAAGGAGGACCTCGACCTCTTCATAACAAAGAATCCTCCGTCATACGATCTCGCGCTCAGCTATATCGAGGAGCTCGCTTCAAAGCGCGAGGGAAAAATAAGAATCTGCGGCCACTCCAAGGGCGGAAACATTGCCCTGATGACAGCCCTCAAATGCTCCGACGCCGTAAGGTCGAGAATTGTCGGAGTATATAACAACGACGGCCCCGGCTATCACGATTACGGTATTTTCCATCTGGGCACTTACGAGGAGATTCTCCCCGTTTACAGGCACTATGTACCGAATTCGTCGATGATAGGCATGATGCTCGCCCACGACTATGACTACAAGGCAGTCAGGAGCACAAGGCTCACGGGAGCCTTCCAGCATGACCTTGGCACCTGGAAGATAAAGGACGGCGAAATCCAGACCGCCGACGATATAAACCTTATGGCAAAGATTACGGATATGGCGCTCGCGGTGCTCTGCTCCTACGCCTCCGAAAGGGGCGCCGCCGCTGTTGACTCCATAGTCACGGCCTTCATTGACGGCCTCGGTCAGGCAAACCTCACCGAAACGGCGAAGCACGCTCTCTCCTCGGTCAGAGGCGCGCTGAAATCCGTCAAAGAGATAAGCCCCGAAGTCAAGGATATAGTCAAGGAATCCTTCAGCGGAGTCGGCAAAGAGGTCTTTTCAAGAATCAAGACCATCAGAAGCTCAAATATAGCCGAGCTTACCGAAAAGGCATTCGCGGTGATAGCGAGATAAACGCCGCGTCAATTCTTTATCAAGAGGTGTGTATAAATGTCAACGGATGCAAAAGCGCGTGATTTGCCAGAAAGCGCCCATCCCAACAAAATAGGCATCAAAGAAGGAATGGGCTATATGCTCGGCGACGCCGGCAACCTTTTCGTTCTTACCTATGTTTCTTCTTTTCTTAAAGTTTTTTACACCGATGTTTTAAAACTCGATACCAAAAAAGCGGCAAACCTCTTCCTTTTCACAAGGCTTTGGGACGCCGTCAACGACCCGATGTGGGGCGCGATTGTCGCAAAGAGAAAACCCGGAAAAGACGGTAAATTCAGACCGTTTCTCAAATACGTCGCGATACCTCTCGGCGTTTCCCAGATAATCTGCTTTTTCAATATCGGCAGATTCACGTCAAGCCAGGCGCTGCTGCTCGTCTTCGCCTATGTGACCTATATAGCGTTCGGAATGCTCTACACGGGGATGAATGTACCCTTCGGCTCTCTCGCCTCGGTCATCACAGACGACCCCGACGGCAGGACTCTGCTTTCGACCTTCAGGACCATCGGCGGCGGTATCGGCGGAGCCGCTCCCCTGCTGATTGCCCCCTTCCTCATCTACACCAAGGTCAAACAGGCAAACGGCGAGACCTACAATGTCGCAAACGCGAAGGGAATGTTCCTGTTTGCCGTTGC
>CACZTQ010000125.1 GCA_902784155.1 Oscillospiraceae bacterium | reverse complement strand
GACCATAAGTATAAGGAGCCAAACGATTCTGTTCTTTGTAAGAGTGAAAACGCTTGTTTTAAGATAATCATCCTCCGACGGCAACAGCAATGCCATCTTTTCGAAGTCTTCCGTGTTCTCTTCCTGGATGACATCGACGATATCGTCGATTGTGATGATACCCACAAGACGGTGCTCGTTATCTACGACCGGTACCGAAAGAAGGTCGTATTTTCTCACTATCTCGGCAACCGTTTCCTGGTCGTCGAGAGTGTTGACGCTGATAAGGCGGTCATCGTCATACATTATGTCTTTGAGGACTTTGTCGGGCCTCGCGACAATGAGCTTGCGAAGGGGGAGGGAGCCGACGAGCTTTCTCATCGAATCCGTGCAGAAACAGGTCTCTATGGATTCCTTATCCTGAGCCGTCCTGCGCAGCTCGTCTATCGCCTCGTCAACCGTGAAATCCTCCGGGAAGGCGGCCATCTCGACCGTCATAATGCTGCCGGCGGAATCCTCGGGGTAGCGTAAAAATTTGTTGATGGTGTCCCTCGTCTCGCGGCTCGTCTGCGCGAGCACTCTCGTGACAACATTCGCGGGCACTTCCTCAAGGAAGTCAACCGCGTCGTCGATGAACATATCCTCAACGAGGTTATGAACCTCGATGTTGGTTATTGAGTTAATAACCGTTTCCTGAGTCTCGGGGTCAAGGTATGAAAAAACATCGGCCGACGAGTCTTTGGGAAGGAGTCTGAATATCTTGACCTGGTTTTCCGGATCCGCTTCGGATATGGTCTGAGCGATATCAACCGTATTCATCTCTCTGAGAATATCCTTTATAGTGGAAAACTTGTTTTCGGAAAGCATTTTAAGCAAAATGGAGAGCAAGACTTCGTTTTCCAAAATAAATCACCCTTTCCGCCAAAAGCGCAAAGGGTGCGAAAAATCATATAACCGTTAGGTCAAATAAATTCCCGAACAGCTTGTGCACTTCTGACAATTGAATTTTTAAACTGACATAATCGACCGTGACTACTGTCGCTGCTCAAGAATCTCACCACCTGTAAATTCAGAATTTTTATTTAACGGCAGAGGGCTTACGCCTTCTTTTCGGCCGCTTTTTTCTTTTTCATTTTTGACTTGTAGCTCATAAGAGCCTTGACTCCCGCTTCGGGGGTGCAAATATCGCCCACACAAAGGGGCTTTGATGAATACATTCCTTTGAATTCGGTCCCTCCGATTGTGAGAAGGGAATGCTTCTTTGCGAATTTGAGAAGCTTTTCTGTCTGCTCCTCGGTGTTGTCGGGGTGCCATACCTCCACGCCGTCGAGACCGGCGGGAACAAGCTCCTCGAGAAGCTCAAAGCTGTCTCTTGTGCCGGGGTGGGCGAGGACCGCAATACCGCCCGCTTCGTGAATGGCTTCGATGATTTCGGCGGGCTCGGGATATTTTGCGGTAACGAGAATATTCTTATCGCTCTCGCGCGAAAACAGCTCGCGGTAAAGGTCTCCGTAGAGACGGTCCGTGAGCCCGCATTCCGCGAGCGCGTGCATGATATGCGATTCAAAAATGGCCGTTGATCCCGTCGCGCATTTTGTGACAAGCTCCGCGGTGATGGGGTAAAGCCTTGCAACCTTGAGGGTCATGAGCTGAGTGGCTCTCTTGCGGGTTGCGACGTTTCTGTGGCAGAGCCCTTCAAGACGGTCGGGCGAATCCGCGAGATAGCAGATAATCTCGGCGTAGGCGTCTCTCTTGCTGTCGTAAGCGGACAGCTCAACGCCGGGGATAACGGTTATCCCCTTCCTCTCGCCGATTATTTTTGCCCTGATGTTTCCTGCCTGGCAGTCTCTGTCGGTAATGGCGATTGTCTCAACCCCGCGTTTCTGAGCGAGGACTATAAGATCGTCAATACCCATTGAACTGTCTGACAGTTTCGTATGGCAGTGTAAATCTCCCAGCATATTGCAGTAACCTCTTCTTGATACGATTAGGGTAGAGTCCGCGCGTTCTGCAAAATCAGCGGCCGTTCCGGTTTTTTGATGACGAAAAAACCAACGGGAGACGCAATTTGTGTATAAAAAGCCAAACATACCCTCAATATACCAACATTATAGTCTAAAATATATAATTTTGCAAGTTTTTTATAAAAATTTTTAAAAATTAATTTTAAATCACAAAAATATTCATAATTGTGGTATAATATAACGAAGAAATCGCGGACAGACCGCAATATATAGTTTACACTATTTAAAAAAATGTAACATCGCGGGGAAGAGAGGTGATATTGTGGCGAGAGCAAAACCTGCCGGAAGGCAGCCGGAATTCAGACAGATTACCGTTATGATTTTAATCAGCGCTTTTCAGATTCTCTCGGCGCTGTGCGTCGCGGGCAGAGACCGCGAGTCAAGCGAAAACTTCGTCTTTATCTTTTTCGGCTATATCGCGTTTGAATGGATCTATATGATGATTAACGTGCTCGTGACCGGCAAGGATTATTTTGAGCTCGAGGCCATAGCCTTCTTCCTTTCGGGCATAGGGCTTACCGTGTGCGCGAGCTTCAGCGAGAGCTACGCCGTCAAACAGCTCATTGCCATAGGTCTCGGCGTCACCGTTTATCTGCTGATAACGCTCCTTGTCAGAAACGTCAGGGTGGCTGAAGCGCTGAGGTACCCCGCGGCAATCGGCTCGCTGATTCTGCTCGCGGTGAATATCGCCCTCGCGAAGGTGACAAACGGCGCGCTCAACTGGATTGACATCGGCCCGTTTTCGATACAGCCGTCGGAGCTTGTGAAGGTCGCCTTCGTGCTTGTCGGCGCCGTATCTCTCGATAAGCTTCTCTCGAATATGTCGCTTACCAAATACATACTGTTTTCACTCGCCTGTGTAGGATTTCTTTTCCTTATGAGAGATTTCGGCACCGCGCTGATTTTCTTCTTCACATTTATCCTTATCGCCTATATGAGGTCGGGCGACATAAAGACAATCGCGCTGATTTGCTCGGGCGCTCTTGTAGGCGCGGCGCTTATTATTGCGTTCAAGCCCTATGTCGCCAACAGATTCGCCGCCTACCGCCACGTGTGGGATTATATGGACTCCATAGGATACCAGCAGACGAGGACTCTCATATACTCATCGTCCGGAGGGCTTTTCGGCCTGGGTATAGGCGAAGGGAAGCTGCGCGATGTTTTCGCCGCTTCAACCGACCTTGTTTTCGGAGTTATCTGCGAGGAGATGGGAATCGCCACGGGCATCGCCGTGCTTGTCGCGTTTGCCTGCATAGGCATATTCGCCGTCAGGGCGGCAAAGGGCTCCGCCTCATCATTCTACGCGATAGCGGCCGTCGCCGCAGCGGGAATGCTCATTTTCCAGCTCTCGCTCAATGTTTTCGGAGTTACCGACCTGCTTCCGCTCACGGGCGTTACTCTGCCGTTTATCAGCCGCGGAGGCTCGAGTATGATATGCTCCTGGGGGCTTCTCGCTTATATAAGGGCAGCCGGCGCGCCGTTTAAACTGCCCGCGCCCGATCTCAGCGTTTCAAAACCCCGCGCGAAGGGGGTAAGAGTATGAAAAAAACGGTTAAAAGAGCGGGAATCGTTTACGTTCTTATAATTCTCTTCCTGGCGGGCGTCGCCGTGATTACCGCACAGTTTATAATGAACGGCTCCGACTGGGCGACGAATAAAGTCAACCGCCACATTTATTCCAACGGCACCGTAGTAAACGCCGGCACCATAACGGACAGAAACGGCGTTGAGCTCGCCGTGAGCAAAAACAACAAAAGAGTATTCAACAGCTCCGCCGCGGTGCGCAAGGCAGTTCTCCACATCGTCGGAGACACCTCCGGCGTCATATCGACCGGCACTCACAATCTCTACCGCAGCAATCTCGCGGGCTACAATATATTTGACGGAATACTCAGCCTTAAAAGAAAAGGAACGGGCCCGGGTATCAGGCTCAACATTGACTCCCACGCAAACAGGATAGCCGCCGAGGCTCTCGGAAACTACAACGGAACTCTGATTGTCTGCAACTACAAAACGGGCGAGCTGCTCTGCAGCGTATCAAAGCCCGCGTATGATGTGAATTATGTTCCGCGCGATTTAAGGACCAACCCCGTCTATGAAGGAGTTTTTCTCGATAAGGCGGTCTCGGGCAAATATACCCCCGGCTCTGTTATGAAGCTGATAACAGCCGCCTGCGCCATAGAGAACATTCCCGATATTGATTCGAGAGTTTTCACCTGCGAAGGGGAATATCAGACGGGCGACGGCAAGGTCATATGCAACGGGGTTCACGGCAAAATCAATTTCTCTCAGGCGCTCGCGCAATCCTGCAACTGCGCCTTTGCTCAGATTTCGATTGAGCTCGGAGCGGGTAACTTGCTCTCAACGGCGAATTCGCTAGGCTTCAACAAGCATCTCTCCGCCAAGGAGGTTCCTCTCACCGTCAGCAGATTCGCTCCTCCCAAGGGAAATAAGACGGAGCTCGGCTGGGCCGGTATCGGCCAGTCAACGACGCAGGTGAATCCCACTCACTTCCTCGCGATTATAAACGCGATAGCGAACGGCGGAACGGGCTACGCTCCCGACAGAATCGCCGCGATGGGACCTGTCGGCGATGTGGTCGGCAGGATGCCCTCGGTGCTGGTCAGGATGAATCCTCAGACCGCCGCGAAGCTCAGGGCGATGATGCGCTCGAATGTTACCGACAAATACGGAGACGGCAACTTCCCGGGGCTCGAAATGTGCGCCAAGACGGGCACCGCCGAGAATGACGGCAAAAAGAGCACCTCGGTCTTTGCCGGCTTCTCACAGAGAGAAGGTCTTCCCCTTGCCGTAATCTGCTTCGCGGAGGAGGCGGGATGGGGCTCCGGCGTAGCAATGAAAGCCTCAAACACGGTGCTTCAGTATTTCCTGAGAAACTATGAATGAGAATATGAACGAGAAACCGCGAATGAGAAACCGTGAATAATAAGCAAAAGAAAAACCCGGGCAGCCTTCGGGCTGCCCGGGTTGAGTTTTTGAGTCATGTTTTTAAAGTGTTCCGTTATTCTGAAAGAGCGGCTGCGGTCATTTTTGCAGATACCCTCAGTTCAACATCTCTCATATACTTTAACTCTTCATCGGTGAGGTTATCGTCATCTTCGTATTCATCTATTTTATCAAGATAATCACTGTAATCAGCCATCAGTCTCATATAATCAGAACTTGTAACGTCAGGATTCTTCATAAATTTGATATATGAATCCATAAATTTTTCGTAACCATCCCAAAAAGCTTTGAATTCCGGATCGATTCCGAACTTTTTATTCTCTGCAGTTTCCGTTTCGCTGCTTGTGGATTCGGTCGTTGATTCCGTGGTGCTTTCGGTTGTGGTTTCCGTTGTGCTCTCGGTAGTGCTTTCTGTTGTGCTTTCGGTTTCTGAACTCTCCGTGACTTTGGTTGTCTCTTCGTCCGGCTCAGCTTTTTTTGACCCGCCCGTAAGCTTGGCAAAAATCATCATAATAATAAGGGCGATTACTGCAATCGCAATCAGTTTTTTCTTTAAACTGAGTTTTTTAAACCAATTCAATAAAGCGTCCATTTAAATTCCTCCTTATTTAACGCTTGATTTGTTTCTTGTTTTTAACGTAACTTGAGATAGATTGCATAAGATTTCCGTATGCTTCGTTTGCCTGTTTGTCTGCGTCGAGCTTTAAATAAATAAAATAGCACAAAATTTCAACTGCGATTAATATCAAACCGGTAACGGGATGAATGAATAATGATACGATTATACCGATTATAATCATAGGTATGCTGAAAACCGCGTGAAGTATTATTAACTTCGCGGGTAGCTTTTTGATTTTTGATATATCCTCCGAGATTTGCAGTTTATTGTTTTTCAGCTTTAAGAGAGTTTCTTTATTTATTTCGCCCGCAAAGAATTCTCTTATTGAATTAATATTAGCAAGCACCGGCATGGGAGTGGTAAAAACAGCTGTTTCATCTTTTGATGTATTGCCGTTTATACTGACTCCCGACAAAGATAAGTTGAGCTTTATACTTGTCTTTTTACTGTCGGCTATTCTTGTATAAGTGTAACTCTGACAGGCTGAATCGCATATTGCAATTGCCTTATTACAATAATCATACACCTTGTCTCTCTGACCAAAGCTTATAATCTCATATAGTCCGTATAACAATTCCGCTGAGCTCTCAATCTGAGAGATGTAGTTTTCGCAAGACTCGGAACCGATAAATTCTGCGGGAGTTGTAATCTCGATTTCAGATACCAATCTGTAAATCTCATTAGAAATAACGGCTTTATTCTCTTTGCTTACAGAAGAATATGCCGCCGTAACTCCGCCGATAACTTCGGCGGGTCTTTTTTCTTTTGACGAAAGGAACCATGAACTGACAGCTTTACGGTAATTAACCATACAGTCGCTTTGATCTATTTCCAACGCTTTGGTATAATACTCATAAGCCTCTTTGTAATTCCTTGATAAGTATGCCCTGTTTGCAAGATTGATATAATTCTTGTATTTTCCGCTTTCATCTATCCTGTGCTCAACAACAATCTTTTCTTGCATCACTTTAGTTCCGCAATAATCGCATATTCCATAGTCTTTGCTGTTGTCCAATTCCAGATTTGCTCCGCAACTCGGACACTTCATACTTACTAATCCCATTTGACTCCTCCTTTCAGACAGTTGATAAAAAATCACCTGCTCATATCTTAACAGATAAAAGCAGGTGAATGTTGTGCTGTCAGCACAACATATTTAAAATGAAGCGGCTATAATAGACAGAGAGAATAATAATATATAAACGAGAGCCGCTTTTATAATGATTCTGACTCCGCGCGAAAGATTGTGCCTGACACAGAACCGGCTTATCCGTCCGGATTTGTCGCAGATTATGACCGGCGGCAGTATAAAGAATGCCGGTATAAGAAGGGCATAGATTCTCCTGCCGGGCGCCGCAAGAAAAATCAGCGATGAAACGGCGACGGAGATATACCAGAACACGGCCGCCGCTTTAAGATGCTTTGAGCCGCCGAATCTGGGAATTCTGCTCAGAAAGAGTGAAAGCCCGGCCCTTCTGTCAATCGCCGCGGCAAGCTCGCCGGCATCCGCGAAGCGCTTCGTCTCTTCCATACGGGTGCATTTCAGAACAATCTTTCTGAATGCGCCGTCCGTCAGATGCTCGGAGGGAAGCACTCCCTCGGCCATATAGTTTATCAGTGCGCCCACGGCATAAATATCCGCCCCGGCAGAGGTCTGCCTGAAGCCGAACTGCTCGGGAGCCGCATATCCGGCCGTACCCAGTATCTGAGTATCTTTACTCTTTGAAGCATCGGTCAGGCGGCTGATTCCGAAGTCGGTAATCACCGCTGTCCCGTCATCTTTTATGATTATGTTTGAGGGAGTAATATCGCGGTGAACTATTCCGAGCTTATGTACCGCGGAGAGCCCGCTGCAGATACCGAGAGTAATCCGCCTGATTTCATCATCGGAGAGCCTGCCGTTATATGTTACGTATTCTTCGAGCGTTGAGCCGCAGACAAATTCATTGACCGAATAAGGCAGCGAGTCTATCTCCGTGTAGCCGAAAACAGACGCAACGTTATCGCTCGTGACGGTCATGAGCTTATCATATACGGGCCTTTCCTCGGGAAGGACGGGTTTAAGTATGAACCGCTCACCGTCTTTTTCGGCGCGGAAGGCCGTGTCGCTGAGTTTTTCTGTTATTGTGTACAGAGGAAATCACCTCTTGAATTATTGCTGACGTTATTATATCATATTATTATTGAGGAGCAAAGGAGAATTTTGATGAATAAATCAACGGGAGAGCTGCTGGACAGTCTTAAATCCGTACGCAGCTATGATGAATTCCTCAAAAAAGAAATGGGAGAGCTCAATTTCGGAACTCTCGCGGAGTATCTGGATATGCTTATCAAAAGCAAGAAACTCAAAAAGAGCGAGATTATAGTCAAAAGCAATCTGGATAAAAACTACGCCTATCAGATTTTTAACGGAACAAAGACGAATCCGTCGAGAGACAAGGTCCTTATGCTCGCCTTCGGAATGGGGCTTGATTTCAGCGAAACGGCGGTGCTGCTCAAAAACGCCAAACAGCCGGAGCTCTATGTGAGAGACCCCAGAGACAGCATAATAATATTCTGCCTCGAGAATCACCTTACGCTGATTCAGGCAAACGAGCAGCTGATGGATAAATCCTTTGCGCTGATGGAGTAACTGTATAATAATTCAACTGCCGCCGGGTCTCCGGCGGCAGTTTTGCTTTGCTTATTTCATAAGATCGTGCTCGAGGATATAGTTCACCGTTTCGTCAACTGTTGTGAAGGCGAGAGCGACCGAGGTATCGGCGGCTCCGTAGTATATCGCTATTCTTCCCGTATCCGCGTCCGTGAGAGCCGCGCAGGGGAAGACGACATTCGGCACGTCGCCGACCGTTTCATAAAGTTCGTGAGGAGCGAGCAGGAAGCTGTCTGCTCTGTGGAGCACCTTCCAGGGCTCGTTTATATCGAGAATGGCGGCGCCCATACTGTATGTGAAGCCGTTGCAGCTTGTAAGAACTCCGTGATAGAAGGCGAGCCAGCCGATATCCGTTTCAATCGGGGTGGGGCCCGCGCCCACCTTTGTCATCTCCCAGTTTTTAACCGGGCTCATCACGAATCTGTATTTGCCCCAGTATTCAAGGTCTTTGCTTCTCTGGATGAAAATGTCGCCGTAGGGAGTGTGCCCTCTGTCGCAGGGGCGCACGAGCATCATATATTCGCCGTTTATCTTTCTGGGGAAGAGGACGCCGTTGCGCGCGACGGGGTAGGTCGCGTCTTCAAGCTGCTCCCAGTTTTCAAAATCCTCCGAAACGGCAACGCCGATGGTCGTGCCCCGAGGAGTGAGATTTACCCAGGAGAGATAGTATTTTCCTTCAATTTCACAGATTCTGGGGTCATAGCCGTGAAAGATTACTCTCTCGTTCAGCTCCCAGTTAATCGCGTCCTTGCTGTAGCCCGTGACGATATTGTGATATCTGGTCCTGTCATCGACTCTGAAGACACCCGCG
>CACZTQ010000124.1 GCA_902784155.1 Oscillospiraceae bacterium | reverse complement strand
GGTGGATTTGAACCGCCGACACCCCGGGTATGAACCGAGTGCTCTAGCCACTGAGCTATTCCGCCGCAGGGCGCCTTGCGTAAAGCGCTTGATTATTATATTATGGATTGTGGGATTTGTCAACACTTTTCTGATAAAATATTTTAATAATACGGGGAGATTTAAGTATCGCCCCGTATTATTCTTATAATTTAAATCAGGATGAGTGCCGTAAAGCCGTGCAGATGGAGAAAAATTCACTCGCTCTTTTCAAAGGGATAGACCAGCCCCATCTGCCTGCGGCATTCGTCGAGGATTTTCATACAGTTTTCGGTTGAGCTGTGCGAAATATAGCAGGATTCCGTTTTGCCCGCCCTGATTTCCTCAGCCGCTCTTGTAAACTCCGTGAGATAATCGGTCCTGCCGGTAACGGTCTGTGTTTTTTTGCCCGACTTTATCACGGCGAGCTGAGCCATATGAAAAACGGGAATATTGATTTTTCCGCCCGTCCCGGTGATTTTGCAGCTCTCGCGGAGCCCTTTGAGAGAAGTATTGAGCGTACACTCAAAGCCGTCATAACCCAGAATGATTTTTTCGCAGATGTCGATTCCGTTTTTCACGGTGCCTCTGCAGGTAATTTTTCGGGGATAACCGAAAAGATTATAACAGTATGTCACAGGATATATTCCTATATCGAGAAGGGCTCCTCCCGCTGTTTCGGGCATGAGGAGCCTTGATTTTTTGCTCATAAGAATCCCCGGGAAGGCATAGTCAATGCGGACCTTCTTTACGCTGCCTATCGCGCCGTCCGCGATTTTCTTTTTTACTGTCAGAGCCACATCTGAAAACCATGTCCACATCGCCTCGCAGAAATAAACACCGTTATCGCGTGAGGTGGCGATAACCTCCTCAATCTCTTTTACGCTTACGCCCGCCGGCTTTTCGCACAGGACAGGCTTTCCCGCGCGCAGAGCCTTCAAGGAGTATGAAGAGTGCGAGGTGTGAGGAGTCGCGATATAGACTCCGTCAAATCCGCCGCTTGAGAGCATTTCGTCAAAGCTGTCAAAAACTGCGGCGCCGTATTTCTCGGCAAAGGCCCCGGCTTTCGCCGCGTTCCGGGAGTAAACCGCCGTTATCACGTGGTCACCCCAGGTGATATTCCGGGCGGTGTTTTTGGCGATACTGCCGCTACCGACATAAGCCCATCTGAATTTTTCCATTTTCCCTTCTCCCCCGTTTTTTGTCATTTGGTTTTTTCTATTATAAGCTCCGCGGAGCCGTCCTCAAGAGAATTGAAAGAATCGAGGTGCACGTGAGCGCCCGGAGCTTCGCCTGCGAGCGAGGCGAATATCCGCGAGAGAGAAATAAGTCCGTCTCTGTCGGCCGAAATAACTGCGCAGTTCTCCCCGCTCTTAACGGTGATGACGGGATTGCCTTCCCATTTTATTTCCATTATTATATCCCCTTTTGCCGTCAGGCGATTCTTTAAACGGGCAAAGCGGTCCTCAGACCGCCTTGCTCTTATAATGATTCTATCTTGTTTCTCATCACGTCGGGGTAGTCGGTGATTATGCCGTCAACTCCCCACTGCTTGAATTTTGATATAAGCTCGATTTTATTCACGGTCCAGGGCATAACCTTGATGCCGTATTCGTGGGCGCGCCTGACAATCTCCTCGGTGAAATAGCTTCTGAAAGGCAGGAGATAATCGTAGCCGTTTTTGTATGCGTTGCGCACGGGGTCGCCGAGCCTGGTGGCGACGGAATTGCCGAAAATCGGATAGAGCCGCCCCGTTTTGATGCCCGGCTCGATTTCTTTCGCAAGGCGCAGAAGATTGGTGTCAAAGCTTGAAATCAGCACTTTATCCTCAAGTGAATATCTTCTGACCTGGTCGATTACGCGCGAAACGATATTCTTGCCGCGTTTGTCGCGCTTGAGCTCGATGTCTATAAGCTCAACTCCGCCCGCCTTCATCTCTCTGAAAAACTCATCGAGCGTGGGTATGGCGGTGTTTTCATACCGGGAGCCGTACCACGAGCCGAAATCATAATTAAACAGCTCGCCGAGATATTTTTCGTTGACTTTTCCGCTGCCGTCGGAGGTAGCCTTGATGGTGCTGTTATGGCAGAGCACAAGATGGCCGTCCTTGGTGATTCTGACATCCGTCTCCACACCGTCGGCCTTCTGCTCAATGGCTTTCCTGAAAGCTTCGAGAGTATTTTGCGGGGCATATCTGTTCGCCCCTCTGTGCGCTATGACAAGCATACTTTTCCCCTATCTGTTTCCCTTGAATAAGATATCAAACAAGCTTATTTCAAACCCGGAGTCTTTAAGCCGCTGCCGGACGCTGATGTTGTTGAAAAACTGGTAAACGGTACCCGCGAGATTTATCAGGGGCTGATAAAGCGGAATTCTCTTTGCGGGATGTCCTCCCGAAGGCGAGGTCTTCCTGAGAGTTAATGAATTGAACTGCTCGCCTGTATCATAAGAATAGGATCTCACGGTTATTGAATCCGAACTGAAATCGATAATATTATAGAGCACCTGACCGCCCTGATTATCATAGTAATAACCGAGGGTATCGTTTGCCGGGACCTCTTCCTCATTCCCGCTGCGCGGGTGATTTATCGAGCCCGAAACAATGCTGACCGTGCCCGGAGCGTCGGTGATATCGTCGTTGCCCTTGATTTCCGCCGTGATTTTGTTATTGAAGAGCACATCGGATACGGAATAATAGTGGCTGTGGCCGAGCAGGACAAGGTCAATCGCAAACTCCGAAAACATCGGGCCCCAGATAAGGCGAAGGAGCTCGTTTTCGCTCTCGCGGCTCGGGATTCTGCCGCTGTAAAGGTCGTGGTGCATCATACACACGCGCCATTTGACATCCTTGTTTGCCCTGACGGCGGCTTCCATAAAGGCGTGATGGTCAATTCCGCTGCCGTTGTTGCTTTCGAGCACCATAAAGAGGGTGTCTCCCTTGACAAACCAGTAATCGAATCCGATATACGTTGTGTTGATGCCGCCCTTTTTCTCATTCGGGAGATTCTTGAAGGTCCTGAAATCGACGCCTTTGCGGTCGTGATTCCCTATTGCGGGGGCGAAGGTTATTCCTCTGCCGGCGGGAGAGGCCGAAAGCCCCTTGTATTCGCTCTCAAGCCCTCTTGAGGCCTGGTCGCCCGCCGAGAGAACTATATCTATATCGGATATTTTTTCCGCCGCTTCAATCACTTCGCCGTAGAGATACGAATCATATCTGATTGAGTCGCCCTCTTCGTCCTCTCCCTCGGAGATGTGTATGTCCGTAACATAAAGAGCGGTGAAATCGCTGCCCCGCGAGGTATTGAATGTGTATTCATCCGAGCGGTAATCTCCGCTGACGCAGACGTAGGTGTAGTCTTTACCCTCTTCGAGCCCTGTGACGGTGACCTTGTTTGCGAAGTCTCCGCTGTAGGTCTCAACGCATTCGCCGTGAAAAACGCGGGGACTCTTCATTCCGTCTGCGGTCAGCTCAACGAAGGGCTCGGATTCCTTTTCGCTGTACCACGAAATGCGTCTTTCGCTCTCATCGCTGCCCGGAAACAGGGTAATGCCGCTGTGAGCTTCGTCTGTCTTCCAGTATTTATCCCAGTCGCCCTCACTCATCGCGAAGCACTGCGCATAGGACATCAGGGCAATCACGAGAGCGAGCGTGACGGCAAAAATTCTTTTCATTTCATCAACCCCGTAAATAAATTATCGGAAATCAGAATGTGTCATCATTGATTACGCTGTCGAGAATACGCGGAACAATCCAGAGGAATTTCGGCAGCCAGATTCCGAAGGCGTAGCCCGCAAGAGCGGCAAAGCTCGGGATAATGCCGAGATAATACTCGGCTTCGCTTGTCGTGTTGTCGCCCGTGAAGGTTGCCTTGTTTTTACCCGTTTCTTTTGTGAGGGTAAACGAGTCGGTGTTTGTAATGATTCTCTCTCCGTTTTCGTCGGTCATTTCGTCGGAGAGAATGTATGAATTGAAGGTCAGCTTTCCGCCGTCGATATTGACGGTGTTAAAGCAGCCGCCGATATTCTCTTCTCTGGTGCTTTCAAAATCCTTGCCGTTCCAGTAGTTACCGTAGCCGCCCTTCTGAATATTCAGCGCGGCAATATACTCGGTATTGATAAATGAATTCACGAGGAACTTGCGCACCTCATATCTCTTTGTGCCTGCGGTGCCGAGCAGAACGTAGGTCGTGCCGTCGTCGCTGAGCTTGTTTGCCTTAAGCGGCTTAGTCCTGAGATACTGATGGTCGTGACCGCTGAGTATAAGATCGACCCCGCATCTGTCCGCGACAGCGGTGAGAGACTGCTGAAGGTAGAGAGCGTCGGGCCATTTGCCGTCCTTACCGAGGGTATAGGGCGACTTGTGCATGGCGATGATTTTCCAGTCCTTATCGGTGGAATTCATATCGTTTTCAAGCCATTTAAGCTGCGCGAGCGAGACCGAAAACAGATCGTTGGTATTAAGAACGGCTATATGGGCGTTACCGTAGTCAAAGGAATAGTTTACGCCGTTGAGCACCTGCACGCTCTCGGAGGTATCAAGGTTGAACATATTGTCAAACCAGTGCCATACGCCGAGGCCGTCGTGGTTGCCCGAAACGGGTGCCAGCGTATAGGAGAGATTCAGCTCATCAAACGCCTCTGCGTAAAGATCCCATTCTTCGTTTGTGGAATCGTTGGTGAAGTCGCCGCAGTTGACGGCGAAGCCTGCGCCGGGCATAGCCGCGAGCGCTGCCCTGAGGGTATCGGCGCCCTTTTCAAAATTCTCGGCGGAGCTCGCCTGAACATCCGCTATAGCGATGAATCCGAAGCTGCTGTCGCCGTCGTCTGTCGTGAAGGTCCCCTGAAGGCTTCTGACCGACTCGCTGCCGACGGTGTAGGAATACTCCATGCCGGGCTCAAGACCCGTAACCTTCGCCTTGTGGCAGAAGTTGCCCTCCCACTCAAAAACGTCTTCATAAGAAATGTTTTTCGCGTCAACCCCGTCTATGACAACGAGGGAATCCGTCTGACTGTCCGTGTACCAGCAGAAGCCTCTCTCTGTCTTCGCGTCGCCGTTGACCGTGACGCTGATGCGGAAAGGCGCGCTGTCTTTGCTTTCTTCATCCGCGGCAAAAGACACGGCGGATGTGCAGAAAACAAGACTCAAAACGAGAATAACGGATACAGCCCTGAGCAAAGTCTTTTTCATACCGACACCTCCATTATCATACGCCCGAGTAGGCGTTGAAACCGCCGTCAATCGGAAGGACGACGCCTGTTATAAATCCCGAATAGCTCTCATCGCAGAAGAAAGCGAGCGCTCCGCTCAGATCTTCGGGAGTACCGAATCTGCCCATAGGAGTATGGGAGATAATCTTTTCGCTTCTCGGAGTGAGCGAGCCGTCTTCATTGAACAGCAGAGAGTGATTCTGATTTGTGGCAAAGAATCCGGGAGCGATGGCGTTGACTCTGATACCGGATTTCGCGAAATGGACCGCAAGCCACTGAGTGAAATTCGAAACGCCCGCCTTCGCGGCCGAGTATGCCGGGATTCTCGTAAGAGGGCAGAAAGCGTTCATTGATGAAATATTGAGGATGCTGACATTTTCGCGCCCGACCATATCCTTCGCGAAGCACTGCGTTGTCAGCAGGGTGCCCAGGATATTGAGATTGAATACAAACTGAATACCGGACGGGTCGAGGTCAAAGAAAGTTTTGACTCCCTCGACCGTGTTGTCAAGGTCTCCGTCTTCAAATATATCCTTTGACGTGGTACCCTTGGGGCTGTTACCGCCCGCGCCGTTGATGAGAATATCGCACAGACCGAGCGTCGAATTGATTTTTTCTCTCGCTGCCTCAAGGCTCTCTTTTTCGAG
>CACZTQ010000123.1 GCA_902784155.1 Oscillospiraceae bacterium | reverse complement strand
TTTAGAGAGAATCAAATAACCAATACAATATTGTGCAGTCTGTTTGTAAAAGGAAAAAGAGTCACCAACCGGTGACTCTTTTTGTTCATGGCGGAGAGCATGGGATTCGAACCCACGAACCGTTTATGGCGGTTACACGATTTCCAATCGGCACTCTTTCCTTATATATCAAGGCTTCCCGGCCTCGTGGGGCACTTTGCGTTTTTCGTCAAAATGACGAAAGCAGGTCTGAAAAGCCTTGATATAACTGCGATTTCGGCGCTTTTGAGCGTTGAAAACTCAGAGCGTAAAAAACAGGCTCAAAAGTGGTCGTGTCTCCGTTTAATTATGCTTTGAACTGTTTACAAATTGTAAACAGTTGACATTCCCATCTTTTCGATAAGGTCGCCGAGGGATTTGTCATGCTGCGCTTTGGAAATTGCGTTACGCACAAGAAATACATCCGGTGTAGCTGTCAGTTATTATTCTTTGTTATCCTCTTTACCTTTTCCGACGATATCCTTTTTAGATCTCGATTTTCTGATGATGGGTATCGCCACAGCAGAGATACCTAAAACGGCAAGGGTTGCAAAAACGATTCCGTTGAAGTTCGTGAATATTGAACCCTCATCATGCTCGTTTACCAGCTTTTTCATATCAAATATATTGCTGAAAACAAGATTTGATGTTGCCATCTGAGTCGGGAAGTTCATATAAATCCAGCCGTAATGCTGACCTCTCTGATATCCGTAGGTGTCAAGGAAATGGTTGACGCTGTCCCTTCCGCTTCCGATTGCAAGCTCCTCAGGAGATCCGAAAAGAATTACATCCTCAAACGGGTCGTAAATGAATTTCGTATTAAAAGAATAATCATATGTTGAGGAATAAATCATTCTCACATTTTTGATTAATTCCTTTGCGTCATATTTCTGGCGATATTCTATTCCGTCTGATTCTGCGAAGCAATCTTCCAGTATTTTAATTTTTTTCTCCGCACTAACATCATATGAGTCATCTCTGAATTCTGCAAAACGCCTTTCAATAAGGTAAACCTTACCGGCCGCTTCGCCTACCGTGGGCATTTTGTCTTTTTCGCCGAGAACAACTACATGTGGGTCATCTTTTGCTTGCGCAAAGACCTTATCAAGTACCGTTTTATATATTTCTCCCTTGTCTTTGCCTTCACATTTGAAGGTGAGGTAAACGGATTCACTCGGGTTTTCCTTCACAAAGGCAAGTGAGTCCTCAATCACGTTTTTGAATGTAAGCAGGGAGCCATCGGGATTGTGGCCGTCGGTAAGTGAAACATCAAAGTCGCTGTATTTATCAAAACCGATTGTTCCGAGAGAGCCGTGGCTGATTTTCAGGTAATCAGCTTCATAGTATCTGTCGGCTCCTTTAGGTCTTTCTTTTTTAAGGTCTTCATGATTTTTCTCAGAGTTGTAGATCATACGGATGTCAAAGGTTCTGATGCCGGCATTCATCTGCTGATCTAAAGTCAGATTGTTGCACTGCGCAAGCGAGTTAATAAGGAGCTGCATCATTTCATCAAAATTAGCGGCAATATACGCGATTTTTGCAATACCGTATGTTGCAAGCACGGTTGTGATAACCGTGAACAGCAAAGGCGCGGCATAAGCAAACGCTGGAGAGAGCGCGGCCAGCAGAGTTATACCCGCTGATGCCCCAATCGTCGCCTCAATAGGAACGTTATCGCTGTAAATCTTGTCGAAATTATTTAGTACAACATCAATTATTTCGGGATTATACTTAACGTTATATGTGCCTGAATCGTGAGTGCCCGGCATATTCAGCTGCGAAACAGACGCGCTGTCAGGAATAAAATTCATCCAGTTTTTCATTGTAACGCCTTTATATCCGTCAACGCATCTGAAACTTGAAGAAATCATGGCGTAGTAATATTTTGCGTTGCCGAAGCTTTTATCAGTCGCAACCCTTTCGGTATCGTATGCAAAGGTTGCATATCTTGCCGTTAGACAGTCAAGAACAGATGTATAGGAGTAATCTATCTGCTGAAGGGCTTTGTTTTTGCTTCCGTATCTTTCCGATGTCGGATTGTCTTTTATATAACCGCTTGAACGGTTATCACCAAATGGTTCGCAATAATGCACGGAATACAGTATTTCGCTCATCAGCGTTTTCATATCATCGCTGATGTAAAGTTTGTTTTCCTTTGCGTACTGCTTTACCTTTGACCAACAGGAATTAACAATAGAAGCCGGGTTATCGCCGTCGTCATATTTATCTTTAATGTATCTGCCGAAATATGTTGTGAAAAGATAAATGTATCCGCCACTGTTGTCAAGAATGTCCTTGTTCCATTCGTTTCCTTTTCTGTATGCTCCTTTTAAGGAATCTTTTGTTTCGATACCTTCTTGACCTTCCGGCTTTATAACTTTCCATCCTATATTCTTTTCCGGATTGAGATGATTTGCTACCTCACGCAGTGCTTTATAAAGATATTCACGCGACATATTTTTAACATAAGGACTGCCTAATATCATATCGGAATATCCGTTTATCTTAATATTTTTAACGGGATCAATAGATAAATCAGCTCTGTGATAGAAAGAATCTCTGCCGGTTACATGTATGCTGGTATAGTCTATATAGATATCTCCGTTATTACCGCTGAGTTGAATAGGCTTACCTGCAGCATTTCCGCCTGCTCCACCTCCGCCGATTCCGTAATCCGGAGCTTTACCGCCACAGTAAGCTGACGAATCGGAATCACTGCCTTTACCGGGAGTTGCAGTTAGTTTAATTGAGCCTAAAATATAAATCTTTCCGCAGTCAGTACCTCTTTCCGGAGTTGCGGTTTCTCTGATGATTCCTTTGCCTCCTTTTCCGCCGATGCCTGCTCCGGCACCGCCACCAGAGTCAGTTGATGAAGCCTTGGAAGCATTACCGCCAGTTGCCTCAAGAACACCGGAACCGCGTATTATCAGAGTTGAACTTGACGGAACAAGTATACCTGCGCCGGCGCCTTTGATAACGCCTGCGTTTCCGCCTTTTAAGTTAACCTTTATATTGTTGGGTACTTCAAATATTATTTTAGAATTCTCAGGTATTGTTATTGCATTTTCAGTTTCCGCAGCAGTATATGTAATGTTCTTTTCAAAGCGATATATCTTGTTGTCTTCCAATTTAAGATTTTCAATATCTGTTACCGGTATACCGGAGGAATCAGCAATCAAACCATTATCATCAATCCAATAATTGCCTCTTTCTATATCGCCGTCAAGCCTGCCCTGAACGGTCGCGTTAAGATCCGCACGCACAAATCCGGTTACTGTATATGTCTTTTCGAGAGGATCGCCGCCGCTGCCGCCGCGTCCGCCCCATTGCGAGCCGAACCCTCTGCCGCCTTCGCCTTTATGATAACCTTCGCCACCTTTGCCGCCCTTGCCGTAGCTGCTGTCTCCATAATCATCCGCTTCGGTCCAGCGAGTGCTGCCCGAGCCGCCGCCTCCGCCGCCTGCTCCGCCAGCGCCGCCTGAGCCGATGCCGAATTCGGGAGTTTCGCCGCCTGCGCCTGCACCGCCGCCTCCTCCGCCACCGGCGAAATAGTTATATTTGAAGCCGGAGCCTTTGTCGCTTGCTTTCTGGCCTGTTGAACCGGGTTTACCGGCGACACCGCTTTTTCCTGCTTCTGCTATAACTGTAGTGTGTTCAATAATGTAAATAGAACCGCAAGCTTCACCATACGAACCTGATTTACCGTTTTTACCCTTACTGCCGTCTAAGTCGGCTGTCGGTTTATCTGTGGGTGAAGCAGGATGCTCGGATTTTTCTCTGTAAAGATTGATTTCACTTAATCGTAATCCACCGGTTACGGCAAAATCAATTTTGAAATATTTATAAGTACCGACTTTATCAATGTTATATTTGAACTCCGAAGTAGCGGATTTTGATATGTCGGGGCTCTTCACCGTTGAAATGGTTTTCCAATCTATACCGTTATTTGAGCCGTACATTATCCAGCCGGAGGGTAATTCACCGGCCTCAGTATTTTTGCTTGATGTAACCAAACCATAGGATACTGCCTTTTCAGGCTTTGAAGTCCTGAAAACAACACTTACAGTTCCTGTCTTTTTGACATAGCATTCAGTATTGGTATCATTATCAAAAAGTTTATCTGTAATGCCTTCCTCTTTGCTGATAAGCAGAATGTCGGCAATTTTATCATTATAGGGGATGGTATACTTTCCATCTTTATATCCCTTATAAAGACCGCCTTCGCCGCCTTCACCGCCGTTGCCGCCGACACCGCCGATACCTGCGCCTGCACCGCCGCCGCCGTTTCCGCCGTTACCGCCGTTTCCGCCGTAAATGTTTCCACCGCCGTTTCTGGCAGACTGGTCAAATACAGCGTCCTCGCCCTTTGAACCGTTCTCACCATTACCGCCGTTTCCGCCGGTTGCTTTCAGAGTGCCTTCACCCCTGATAATCAGCGTTGCTGTTTCCGGAACATGTATTCCTGCGCCGGCGCCTAACGAAGACACGGAATCAGCACCGACAGCGGTAACCGTAACACCCTTTTCAATATACATTGTTACAGTTGCCGATGTTGGAACGGAAATGGCGCTTTCTGAAGGAGTGGTGTTTGTAAACGTTACATCCTTTTTGAAAACATATGTTTTACCATCTTCAAGAACAAATCCTTTATTACTGCCTGAAGTGACCTCAATAGTATTGTTCTTTTTTTGTTCCTCGCGATTTTTCAGTACGTTTTTTTCCGCATCTTTCGCATTTTGCATAATCGCTTCAATTGCTTCCACCGCATCATCCATAGGATTCGGAGGAGTATCAGCGTACGCAATAGTCGGAATAACTGCAAGAATCAATGCAATCGTTAAGAAAAGTGACAATGCTCGTTTAACATTCTTCATAAGTGTACCTCCAGGTTTTCCAGTTTTAATTCCTCTTGTCTGATTTGGGGTTTCTTTTTTGCTGAATCCTGCTTTTATAGTCTTTAATTGCCATTTTTTCGATTAGGTCGCCGAGGGATTTGTCATACTGTGCTTTGGAGATAGCGTTTCGCTCCAGGAATAAATCCAGCGTGCGCTTCTGCCGGAGCAATAAATCAAGTTTCTTCTCTTCGGGGGTTAATTCCGAATAGTTTTTATTCATATCAAATTCATTATCATACAAACAATGTGGTGAAAATGCCGCTTTCCATATCGGTTATGTTATAAAGATTCTCTAAAACATTAAATGTCTCTTCAAGGTTACGACGTGCACTAACCCAACCGCCACCGTCCGTTATCCAAACGAATGAGAATCCGTTTATTGATTTTGACTCTTCGGCAATCATTTTATAACTTCTTGAGGTTTCATTTAACTTTGAACCTCCGCTCGTATAAAAGTTTGTTTCAATAACATAAATATGATTGCTTGTTTTAACCACAAAATCCCAACGCTTCGTTGAAGTGCCCTCTGCAGAAATTGCTGACAGATTAACATCCCATTTACTTTCAATTTCTGTGAGATACATTTCTTTGTAATACTCAACTTTGGCTTTTTTGAGATAGCTTTCAACAAGATCTTCCATTTGATGGCCGCCGCGGTTTTTTCTTCCGTTTGAACCTAAACCAACTTCAACA
>CACZTQ010000122.1 GCA_902784155.1 Oscillospiraceae bacterium | reverse complement strand
AAGAATGCCGTCGCATCCTGCGGCGAGAGCGGTCATAGCCGCGGCGGGGGTGCCTCTTGCAGCCCCGAGCGCAAACGCTTCGGGAAGGCCCAGCCCCACAAAAGCGGAGCACGTGAAGCGCGACCTTGACGGACGGATTGACGCCGTTATAGACGGCGGAGAGTGTCAGGTCGGAGTCGAGTCAACCGTGATAACGCTCGTGACAGAGCCGCCGACGCTGCTGAGACCGGGAGGCGTTACCCCCGAAGAGCTGCGGGAAGTGCTCGGGGATGTCGAGGTTTCTCACGCCGTGTTCGAAAAACTCGAAGAGGGCGAGAAGGCCCAGTCTCCGGGTATGAAATATAAGCACTACGCTCCCGAGGCTCCCGTTACCATAGTCAAAGGAAGCTTCGAGATATATAAAAAATTCGTCCTTGCCCACCGTGAAAAGGTCTGCGCCGTCTGTTTCGACGGCGAGGGAGAGAATTTTGAATGCTCTCTCGAATTCGGCAGAGAGGATGGCAGCGCAGCCCAGGCGCATAAGATATTCGATGTGCTCCGCCGTGTGGATGAAACCGGCTGCAGTCAGGCGTTTGTCAGATGCCCCTCGCCGGGAGGAGTCGGGCTCGCGGTTTACAACCGCCTTCTGCGCTCGGCTGCCTTCAGGGTGCTCGACCTCGATTTCGCCGTTCCCGTTTACGGCCTTACCGGTCAGACGGGAGCCGGGAAGGGATACGCGGGCAAAATCCTCTCGGAGCTCGGAATGAGCGTCATAGACACCGACCTTGTCGCGAGGCAGGCGGTGCTAAGCCCCGAAGTCATCCGCAGCCTCAAAGCCGCGTTCGGTGACGATATATATGCAGGCGGAGTTCTTGACAGAGGCGAGCTCGCGCGCAGGGCGTTTTCGGATGAGGAAAAAACGCGTTTGCTCAATTCGATAACACACCCCGAAATCACGAGGCTTACCACAGGGCTGATTCACGAGGCGGAGAAGAGCGGAGCCCGCGCGGCCGTGATTGACGCGCCGGTGCTGTTTGAGAGCCCGATAGCCGCGCTCTGCGATAAGATTATCTGCGTGACCGCTC
The DNA here is from genome assembly GCA_902784155.1 of Oscillospiraceae bacterium. Lineage (GTDB taxonomy): Bacteria > Bacillota > Clostridia > Oscillospirales > Acutalibacteraceae > CAG-177. The sequence continues at coordinate 1,794 of CACZTQ010000122.1, read as the reverse complement.
CCGAGAGCGTGCGCATTGAGAGGATAATGCGCCGCGACGGAATAAGCCGTGATCAGGCTCTGCTCCGCATCGGGGCGCAGAGGGATGAGGAATACTACAAATCCAAATCCGATATTATAATTGTCAACGACGGCAAAAACGATATCAAAACAGAAATACTTAACCGGAAGGATCTGATATAAATGGCAGAAAAATCAAAGACCGATAAAATGAAAGAGGAGCTCTTCTACACTCCGTCAAACGCTTTTTACACCTGCACCGACAGAGAAATCGGCAAGGCGATGAAATTCTGCGAAGGATACATCGATTTTCTCAACGCCTGCCGCACGGAGAGAGAAGTCAACGCTTTTGTCAAAGAGAGCGCCGTCAGGAAGGGCTACAGGGAATTTGACCGCAGCGCGAAATACGCCGCGGGCGACAAGGTTTATTTTGATATTCACGGCAAGGCGCTTATTCTCACGACCTTCGGCAAAAAGCCCGTATCCGCGGGCACGAAGATTGTCGCCGCACATATAGATTCCCCTCGTCTCGACCTCAAGCCCAACCCGCTCTATGAGGATGAGGAGCTCGGCTATTTAAAGACTCACTACTACGGCGGAATCAAGAAGTATCAGTGGCCCACAGTCCCGCTTGCCCTTCACGGCGTTATCTGCAAGAGAGACGGCACCTGCGTCACCGTGCGTGTCGGCGACGATGCGGGAGACCCGAAATTCGTCATCACGGACCTTCTGCCGCATCTAGACAGAGAAGACAGGTCGATCAGAAAAGCCGTTGCGGGCGAGGATCTCAATATCCTCATCGGAAGCCGCCCCTTCGGAAAAGAGAAGGGCGACAAGCTCGTAAAACTCAATCTCATGAAGATTCTCAATGAGAAATACGGCATAAAAGAATCCGATTTTCTTACAGCGGAGCTCGAGGCGGTGCCCGCCTACCCGGCAGTTGATATCGGATTTGACAGGAGCCTCATCGGATCTTACGGTCACGATGACAGAGTCTGCGCCTACCCTGCCGTTATGGCGGAGTTTGACGTGAAGAAGCCCGAATACACTACCGTCACCGTCATTACCGATAAGGAAGAGACGGGCTCCGACGGAAACACCGGCCTTCATTCCGCCTATCTCAAGCAGTATATATGCGACCTCGCGGAGCTTGAGGGCGTTCCCGGCAGAGATGTGCTGCGCGCCTCCGAATGCCTCTCGGCGGATGTCAACGCGGGCTTCGACCCCACGTTCTCCTCGGCTTTTGAAAAGAACAACTCGGCATTCCTCAACAAGGGAATAGTCGTCACCAAATACACAGGCTCCGGCGGAAAGGGCGGCACTAACGACGCCAACGCCGAATACGTTTCAAAGGTTGCCGCAATCTTTGACAAATCAGGCACCGTCTGGCAGACGGGCGAGCTCGGCAAGGTTGATGTCGGCGGCGGCGGAACGGTCGCGAAATATGTCGCGAATCTCGGCGTCAATGTTGTTGACGTGGGCGTGCCCGTGCTTTCGATGCACGCGCCGTTTGAGATTGTTTCAAAGATGGATGTCTATATGGCTTACAAAGGCTTCAAGGCATTCGACGAGAGCAAATAAGATTTTCAGCAAAACCGGATAATACAGCATACGGCAGACAAGGGAATAATGTTAAAAGGTTGTTAATATCTCGTTAATAAACCGTTCATATCTATGGTATATTATTCTATTTGGAATAATTCCATTGGTTTTTGACATCTTCTTTTTTCATTTTTATTTTCTCTTTCCCCAAAGCACTGCCGAATGCTGCACACATTCGGCAGTGCGACTTTTT
>CACZTQ010000121.1 GCA_902784155.1 Oscillospiraceae bacterium | reverse complement strand
TCCGTCCCTGACGCTCATTTTGCAGATGCGGGCGTTGCGGCGGTCTCCGGGGAGGCCGTCATCCTCTCTGTTTCTCGCGTGATAGACGGAATACCATTCTCCGCCGTATTTAATCATCGAGTGGTGCCCAGCGCCCTCCTCCCATTCGTTTGATGAGATAACGGGAGCGTAGGTGTTGTCATCGGGGTATTTTTCAAATTTTATCTTTGTCAGGTCCGTTTCATCCGTCTTCGCTCTCGCGTAGCCGATGAAATAATGCTCATTCTGATAGCAGGAGCCGCTGTACATTACATACTGCCACTCACCCTCCCTGAAATAGAAGGCGCCCTCTATGGTATGCCAGTGGCGGCCGGGGGCGTATCTGTCCCTCATATAGATTTCTTCATCGAGCGTGGGCACGACGACGGTCGCGGGCTTCCCCTCGGCGGTGTAAGGGTCATGGAGCCTGTCAACGACTATATAAGTCCCCGCCCTCTTGCGGTCAAAATCGTTGGTTGAATAAAAGATAAAGAGACCCGATTCGTTTTTTACAACGTGAGAGTCAATCGAAAACGGGTGAAGAAGCTGCTTTGCCCCCGTGAAGGGCCCGAGAGGATTATCCGAAAAGCTAACGTGCATGGTCTGCCTGTGGCCGCCCCTGTCGGGAGTGTCGCCGTAAAACTCGAACGAGCAGTACATATAGAATACGCCGTCAATCTCGATGACGCTCGGCGCCCAGAAATCTCTCACGCCCGGGAATGTAAAGACCTTCCCCTCAAATTTCCAGCCCGAGAGGAGATTATCCGAGGAATAGGCGTAAACGCCGTCATCCCCCGTTGTGTAGATATAGAATCTGCCGCCGGATTCAAGGATGAAAGGGTCCGCCTGGCCGATATAATTCTCTTTGTTTATTTCAAGAAGCTGCATAATATCACCTTAAAGAGGGGCTGTCCCGCAAAGAACAGCCCCGGTTTCAATTTATTTTACGAATATGTCGATTACGTTGCCGAATACGGAGAGAGCCTTCGCGAGAGCGAGAAGGATTCTGCCGATTGTCTCATAGAATGATGCCTTGAATTTATCCGCCTTGATTTTAGCGGCGTATTCCTCATCCTCGAGAGCGAAACCGTTGACGGTCAGAACTTCGCTCGTGAAGGTCGAGGTATCATTCTCATCGAGAGTGATGAGACGCGCGCCGTGATTGAGCTCGCTGCTGTAGGAGTGATAGGTTATGCCCGGGGTGTTGATGACGTGAATCCCCTTGATTTCGCAGTCAAAGGCGTTGACGTGGTCGTGACCCGAGAATACAGCTTTTACCTCGCCCTTCTCTGCCATAGCGTCAAGCTGGCCGTAGTTGTAATATCCGGGGCAGGGCGGCTCGTTGAGGAAGCCCGTGAAGTTATTGCACCTGGGAACGAAGGTGTAATGCTTGCCGTAGAAGCTTCTGCCGAGGCTGCCGAGATCGACGGACGAAGGATAATAAAGATAATCATAGACGTCGCCCACAATGATATGCTGGAAGGCCATCGCGGGGATATAATTTCCTTTATCGTCCTTATATTTTTCTCTGTTCTGCTTATACCACTCTATCTGATAGGGCTCAACGCAGCCGTAGCCGAGCTCCTCGCCGTTTTCGTCATAGACATAGTTGCCCGAGTCAAACATATAGAGGCCGTAGGCGACCTTCGATGAATCCTTTGAGGAATATACGGGGAGATAATGAGTGCCCGATTTGGGATGAGGGGCGTTGTCAACAATATCGACCTCATCGGTGCCGAGGAAATACTTGCCGCCGTATCTTACATAGAGGTCAAACAGCTCGCGGTTGCTCCATCCCTGCTGATGGTCGTGGTTGCCGAAGACCATTGTGAAATAAGTGCCCGTCTCAACAAAGGGCTTCACGAGCTCCTCAACGGCCTGCTCCTTGGTCTCTTTGGGGCCCACCGTATTGTCACCGCCGAGGATGACGATGTCGGGCTTATAATCCTCTATGGCCTTGTAAATGAAATCATACATTTCCTGATGAGCCGGGAAATCATCCTGGCAGTCGCAAAGATGGAGAATCCTGAATTTACCGTCTGAATTGAATTTAAGCACGCTGTCACCCTCCAGGGCAAATGCAGTTGTCAGGACGCTCAGCGCCATTACAAGAGCAATTATAATTGATAAAGCTTTTTTCATAATTGACCTCCTTTTTTTATAAAATTATTTTAACACAATTCTCCGTCAAGTCAAGCGCCGGAGCCGTTTTTTCTGTATTGATAATATGCGGCGACAAGCGGCCTGTAGCCCTGCTCTCTGAGATATGAATAGCGGAGACTGTAATTTGATTTTGTGTGTTTTCCCGTGAATACATATCTCGCCGTCTGCTGGATATAAGAGTCGATTTCCTTTAAAGATTCGTCGGTATTGATGACGGGGAAATACCACCTTGACCAGTTGAGGGTGTCGCGGTACGCGGAATCATACAGCTTCCTGTTGACAGCCCTTATGAAGGCCCTGAGCGCCTTGTCGGGGGCGGCGTTTTTCCTCGCCTGCCAGCGCCTTATCGAGCGCGCCCTGCGGCGGATTTTTGCCTTCAGCTTGCTTTTGGCGACGGGCGAAACATCAACCTTGCCGTTATGATAAGAAAAGCCCAGGAAGCTCCACATTTCGCCGGGAGACGTGAATTCCTCTTTGTTTTTGTTTATTCTGAGATT
>CACZTQ010000120.1 GCA_902784155.1 Oscillospiraceae bacterium | reverse complement strand
TGACGGCTTGAAAAGCTGAATAAAAATGTTTTCGCTGCTGATACCGCTGAGCGAAAGCACCCAGGCGGTCGTGGTCATACCGACATTTGCACCGATGATGACATTTATTGCCTGAGAGAGCGTGAGAAGTCCGCTGTTAACGAAACCGACTATCATGACGGTTGTGGCGGAAGAGCTCTGTATAAGAGCGGTAATACCGATACCGGAGAGGATACCGCCGGTCTTGCTGCCGGTTATCCTGCCGAGCATGTGTTTGAGGTTGGGGCCCGCTCTGCGCTCAAGGGCTCTGCCCAGTACGCTCATACCGAAAAGGAAAAGGCTGATGCCCCCGATGAATGACAATATTTTGAATAAATCCATAAAAAACTCCACATATGAAAAGTTTATCCTATTATAACTATTATATAATATCACACATATTTTAAAAAGTAAATAAAAAGAGAGAAAATCCGGAGGAATAATTGCCTGCCTGTGTTATCCGGGAAAAAGAAAGGCTCCGCAGCCTGTATGGGAAGCCGCGAAGCTTTGAAAAATATAAGTTTTTTGACAGCCGGCGCGCAGGTCGCCGCCGTAACGGCGCCGTAAAGAACTCGCGGAAAGTCAGAATCAGAGCAGGCCGAAAAATGACAGAATACGCCCGAAGAATCGGGTCAGCGCAGTCCCTGCGTCGTCAAAGCTCTCATCGCAGTCGTTGCCGTTGATTTCGCCGGGAGTGCCGTCGTCATTGACGCTAAGAATCATATAGCTTATCCTGTAGGGCTCATCCTCATACAGCAGAGCGAGGCGCCCGTCGGGCAGCTCGTCAAGGCAGGAATAGGCAAAGAAGCCTTTGTTTATATGGTACTTTTTCTGCCAGCTTATGCTGCCGTCGTCCTCGATAATCCCGATGCGCGCGACCCCGTTTTCCCTGCCGTTTCCGCTGCAGGAGAAAGAGGCGGCAACGGCGGGCTTTCCGCCGATTCTGCGCTCAAGATTTATAAATGAAACCATACAGTTTCTCGTCGTGTCAAGGTCTGTTTCCGCTTTTGAAACGCTCCACGAAACGCCCGCGTCGGTGCTGACGCAGGATGAAACAAAGCGGGATTTGTTGCGCGAGAACATTTTCAGAGAGCCGTCGGGCATACCGACAATCTGCGATTCGCTCGTCTTCCCGACGAGGGGTGTGTTTCTTACATCCTCTCCCCTTTTCCAGGTTTCGCCGTTGTCATCTGAATAAACCGTGCTCACGTGCTCGATTCCGCTGTCGTGAGTATAAACGCAGAAAAGAATTCTCTCTTTTCCGCCGGCCTGCGTCACGAATCCCCTGCCGGGGCATATACCGAGGAATTTCTCGCCCTCTCTCTTGACCTGATGGTTGAGAATAACGGGGTGGCTCCAGGTTTCTCCGCCGTCGTCGGAATATCTCATCCACAAAAACGAGGTGTGGATAACCTCATAAACATCGGAGAAAAAGATATTCTGCCGCACCTCTTTATCCGAGTTAATCTGTTTTATCATAAGCGGCTCGCCGTCTTTAAAGAGATAAAACTCCCTGTCAACGGTGTAGCCTGTGGGTTTGCCGCCGTCAATTATTTGCGCAGTATCCCCTTCAAAATCTCCGACATAAGCGTCCGATTCGCTTCCTCTGAATGTGAGCTTTATGTGTCCGTCGGGGGTGAAGCCGGTATCAGCCGCGGCGCTTGTGCAGCCCGTGTTACCGGCAAACGCGTCAACGATGACAAAAATCCTGCCCGTCGCCCCGGACTGAATCACGGCTGGGTCTATGAAGGAGGCGCTGTCCGCGCTCCCCGTGCCGTCAAGGCAGTCGTCAAAGCGGTTGAGAGACGAATACTCCCACCCGCCGCAGCCGTCCTTCGAAACGGCGATGAGCGTATCGATATTCTGAGGAGAGTCAAGGCCGTGATTGTGGCGGTTATCCGCCGCGGCAAAAACTCTGCCGTCTTTCAGCGTAATAATCGCGGGTATTCTCATAAGCTCGATACCCGTCTCCTCCCTGCGGAAGGGCTGCTTGTATTCTTTTGCGAGCGCCGTTGTAAACGAAATCATAATAATCACCGCCGCAAGTAAAATTGAAATTGCTTTTTTCATATTATATCCCTTCGGGCTTTCAATATGTTTGACTCCCTCGCGATTCATCAAAACCGGAGGGAGTCTCTGAGTTTATTTTACGGGAACAAGCTTCTCTTTGCCGCCCATATAAGGTCTGAGGACCTCGGGAATATTCACGCTGCCGTCTGCGTTGAGGTTATTTTCAAGCAGGGCGATGAGCATTCTCGGAGGAGCGACAACGGTGTTGTTGAGCGTGTGGGCATAATACTTGCCGCCGTCTTTGCCGTTGACTCTTATCTTGAGTCTGCGCGCCTGAGCGTCGCCGAGATTGGAGCAGGAGCCGACCTCGAAATATTTCTTCTGTCTGGGTGACCAGGCCTCAACGTCAAAGGATTTGACCTTAAGGTCCGCAAGGTCGCCCGAGCAGCATTCGAGAGTTCTCACGGGAATATCCATCGAGCGGAAGAGCTCGACCGTGTAGGACCAGAGCTTGTCAAACCATTCGGGGCTCTCTTCGGGTCTGCATACGACTATCATTTCCTGCTTCTCGAACTGATGGATTCTGTAAACGCCTCTCTCCTCGATGCCGTGCGCGCCCTTCTCCTTGCGGAAGCAGGGTGAATAGCTGGTCAGCGTGTGAGGCAGGGTATCCTCATCGACGATGGTGTCGATATATTTGCCTATCATTGAGTGCTCGCTGGTGCCTATGAGATAGAGGTCTTCGCCCTCGATTTTATACATCATGGCGTCCATTTCCGCGAAGCTCATAACGCCGGTGACAACGCCCGAGCGGATCATGAACGGAGGCACGCAGTAGGTGAAGCCCTTATTTATCATGAAATCGCGGGCATAAGCCGTGCAGGCAGAGTGAAGGCGTGCGATATCGCCCATAAGATAATAGAAGCCGTTGCCTGCGACCCTTCTCGCGGCGTCGAGGTCGATGCCGTTGA
>CACZTQ010000119.1 GCA_902784155.1 Oscillospiraceae bacterium | reverse complement strand
TATTGCAGAAGTGGCATCTGACCTTTGTCACGGGGTCCTGCGCCATCTCCTCGAGGTCCTCGTTTTTGAGCGTGGCGAGACCTCTTTCAAAGCGCTCTCTGCTGCACTCGCATTTATAGCCCGTCTCGAATTCGTCAAGTTTTTCAAGCTCGAATTCTTTTAGAACCGAGGTGCAGATTTTTTCGGGCGTGAGTCCGGATGTGAGCATCTGAGTCACGGACGGGATTCCTTCGATGCATCTCTCGACTTTGGTTATTGTATCTTCATCGGCGCCCGGGAGCAGCTGAATCAGAAAGCCACCCGCCGCCTGTATCGTAAGATCGGGATTCACGAGAACACCGAGGGCGCAGACGGTCGGCGTCTGCTGACTCTGAGCGTAGTATGCAGTGATATCCTCGGCTATCTCTCCGCTGACTATGGGTACCTGACCGATATAGGGCTCCTTGAGGCCGAGGTCCATCATCACGGTGAGAGTGCCCTCTCTGCCGACGGCTCCCGCGACATCGAGCTTGCCTTTATTGTTCAGAGGAATCTCCACGACCGGCTCCGATACGTAGCCCCTGACATTGCCGCTGCTGTCCGATACGGCGATAACGGGGCCTGCGGGGCCGTTTCCGTTAAGACGGATTGTGAGCGAATCCTTTTCGCCCTTCATCATTATACCCATAAGTGAGGCCGCAGTCAGCAGCCTGCCGAGGGCCGCCGAGGTGACCGCCGAGGTCTTGTGAATTCTCTCCGCCTCCGCTACGATACCGGTTGAATCTATCGCTTCCATCGTCAGAGCCCCGTCCGACGAAATCATTCTGACCGCATTGCTCATAGTTACCTCTTTTCTGCCGCAAAAACGGCTCTGGCGCTCGTTTTCCCGGCGCTGTCAAAAGTCAGGTCGTCATATATGTGAAGTATTTTGAAACCCGCCTGCTCAAGAAGCTTCGAGAGGGTTTCGATTTCGTATGCGCGCTCGGTGAATTCCTCGCTCTCTCTGTACCAGGCGCCGTCCTTTTCCTCAAAGAAATCGAGGAGAATATCAACGCTGTCATCGGGATTCAGAGCGTTTCTCCAGCAGCAGAGAAGCCCGTCGCTCTCGAGCACGAAATCCCTGTCGGCGAGGATATTCCTGTGCTTATAGACCGTGTTTACATCAAAGACAAAAAGCCCGCCCGGCTCCGTAAAAAGGGAGACCTTCTCAAAGGCTCTTTGCACGCTTTCCGCTCCGTCAAGGTGGTTGATGCAGTCGAGCGCGCTTATCGTGCAGTTGACGGTGCCGTAAAGGTCGAGCTCCTCCATTGACTGATTGAGGAGCAGGATATTTCTGCCCTGAATTTTTTCTCTCGCGCGCGAGAGCATTCCGACGCTCGAGTCAACGCCGATGACCTCAAAGCCGTAATCCGCCATCCGCACGCTCATATTGCCCGTGCCGCAGCCGAGGTCGAGCAGGATTCCGCTCTCAACGCCGCCCGCTCTGAGAATCTCACGGTAATAAGCCGCCCTCTCATCGTAGCCGGCGTCGGCCATAAGTATATCGTAAAATCTTGAAAAAGAATCGTAAGCCATGGGATTGCTCCTTTCCTGCGCAAAGCTGATTATATCATCGCAGCCCTGTCCAGTCAACACAAACAATATAACGCGGCGCGTAAAATTTACAACTTGTTCATTGAATTAACTGTTTTTAAATAATATAATTAAAGATAATTTGAAAACGGGAAAATGATATGCTTGGATATGTGAAGCCGGACAGGCCCGAACTTAAAATAAAAGAATACGAGCTGTACCGGGGAATCTACTGCTCGCTGTGCAGGGCTCTGGGCAGAAACTACTCCCCTCTCGCGAGGATTCTGCTCAGCTATGATTTTGCCCTTGCGGCAATGATAAGGCTTGCCATCGGCGAAGAATCCTGCGTATTTGACGCCGGGCGCTGCCCGTTTAACCCCGCAAAAAGATGCAGCTATTGCAAGAGCACAGCCGAAACGGACTTCTGCGCTCACTGCATAATAATTATTTCATATTACAAAATTCTCGACAATATCAGAGACAGAGGATTTTTAAAAAAGCTCGGCGCTCTGCTGATATTCCCCGTCATCGCGCTTATGCATAAGAAGGCGGCGCGCCTCGCTCCGGATATTGAGAAGACCGTGAGCGGGTGCATTAAGAATCAGGCGGAGTCCGAAAGCCGCGCGGACTGCTCCCCCGATGAGGCGGCGCATAATTCCGCCTTCGCGATGGGAAAAATCCTCTCCTACGGATTTGAGGGGGAAACGGCGGAGAAGCTCGATTCTCTCGGCTATATGCTCGGCAGATTCGTCTATCTCATCGACGCCGCGGACGACCTTGAGGACGATATAAAGAAAAAGAATTTCAACCCTTTTAAAACCGAATTTCCTTCTCTCGCCGGCGATGAAGAAAAGAAGACCTTTGCCGGAAGAGTTGAGAAAGCGCTCAACCTGACTCAGGGCAGGCTGCTCGAAATCGCGGACAGCCTGGAATTCAGAAGATTCGGAAACATCATAGACAACATACTCTCGGGAGGGCTTGACAGGTCCGCAAGGGCTGTCATTTCAAAATACGCTTCTCCCGGCTCATCGAAAGAAAAAACCTTTACCGTAAAGTGAGGCGATTCAGTGAATAACCCGTATGACGTGCTCGGCGTACCCTATAACGCGACAAGAGAACAGATAAACGCCGCCTACCGCGAAAAGGCGAGGCAATACAACGAGAGAAATCAGCTCGACAGGCTCGACGAGCTCAACGAAGCGTATGACAGGATTATTCTCGAAGCGTCTTCGCGCTCATCTGCCGGGTATTCCTCGCGCGGGTCATACTCCGCCGCGGATTTTGCGGATATAGAGAGCAAAATAAACTCCGGCAGATATGAGGACGCGCAGATTCTGCTTGACGGTATGCCCGAGATTTCGAGAAACGCGGAGTGGTATTATCTCAAAGGCCTTGTTTATCAGAGAAAGGGCTGGCTCGAGCAGGCTCTCAATATGTTTGCCGAGGCGAGCAATATGGAGCCGTCAAACGGCAAATACAAGGCGGCATACAACAAAGCGGTTTCACAGCAGAACGGCGGCTACAAAAGCGGACGGAGCTCATCCTCCGATTCGGGATGCGGCTGCTCCGTATGCAATGTCTGCATGGGCCTCCTCTGCCTTGACGGCTGCTGCGAGTGTATGGGCGGAGATTTAATCCCCGGCTGCTGAGGTGTTCTATGAAACAGAGTTCAAAATGCGCAATAGGAGGAATAGTCGCCTCGCTCTCGCTGGTGCTTATGATTTCGGTCGCAGTAGTGCCCTTCCTGACCTACGCGCTGCCCGCAATCGCGGGGGCGATGATGATTTTTGCGGTCATTGAGATTAACCGCAAATGGGCCTTCGGCATCTACGCGGCGGTTTCAATTCTCGGCCTCTTCCTCGTTCCAGACAAAGAGGTTGCCGTGATGTATCTGGCGTTTTTCGGCTACTATCCGATTATAAAATCGCTGCTCGAGTCAAAATGCGGCAGAGTGCTCGAATGGGCGCTCAAGCTCATTTCATTTCTCTCGACAATGGTTATCTCATATTATCTTATGATTAAATTCATGGGCGTCACGATAGACGAGATGGATACCTGGGGAAAATGGGCTGTACCCATCCTGCTCGGAATGGGAACTTTTGCGTTTGTGATATATGACCTTGCGCTGACAAGGCTTGTTTTTCTCTATGACCTGAAATGGAGAAAGTATTTCAGAAAATATTTCAAATAAGGTGATGGCAATGAAGGACAAAATTTCAATCGGATTCATAGGCCTCGGCGGGCGCGGAAGAGGTCAGCTCGGCGAGCTGCTCAACTGCGACGGCGTAACGGTGCCGGCGGTTTGCGACAAATATGAGGACCGGGCGCTTGAGGGCAAGGCGATAGTCGAAGAAAAGACGGGCGTTTCTCCCGATGTCTATCTCGACTATAAAAACCTGCTCGCGAGGGACGACCTTGACGCGGTGGTCTGCTGCACAACGTGGATAACCCACGGCAGGATTGCGATTGATTCAATGCGCGCGGGCAAGCACGTGGCCATCGAGGTCGGCGGAGCGGCAAGCATTGCCGAATGCCGCGATATGGTCCGAGCGAGCGAGGAGACCGGAAAATTCTGTATGCTCCTCGAAAACTGCTGCTATGACAGAAACGAGATGGCCCTCTTTAATATGGTCAAAAAGGGCATATTCGGCGAGATAATACACATGGAGGGCGGCTACCGCCACGACCTTCGCGACGAGATTTCGCTCGGCAGAGAAAACAGACACGGCCGTCTTTTCAACTTCCAGATGAGAAACGGCGAGCTCTACCCGACTCACCAGCTCGGCCCCATTTCGAAGGTCCTTTCAATCAACAGGGGCAACCGCTTCATCTCGCTCGTTTCGATGTCTTCGAAATCGAGAGGCCTCAACGAGTGGATTCGCAAAAACAAGGGCGAGGATTACGACCTGGCCGGTTACAGCTTCAATCAGGGCGATGTCACCACCACGATGATAAAATGCGCAAACGGCGAGACGGTCACGCTCACTCACGACTGCTCGCTGCCAAGACCTTATTCGAGAAACTATGTGGTCCAGGGAACAAAGGGCATCTATCAGGAGGACGGCGACGGAATCTATCTTGACGGCGTCACTCCCATAAAAGACGGCGACTGGAGGCACGAATTCCAGCGCTTTGAAGAGGACGGATACCTCGCGAAATATGAGCATCCGCTCTGGAAGAAATACGCGGTTGACGGAATTCACGAGGGCGGTCACGGCGGAATGGATTACCTTGTGCTCTCCGCTTTTGTCGAGAGCGTAAAGGTCGGAGGCCAGCCTCCCATTGACGTTTATGATACGGCAACCTGGATGGCGGTCACGGCTCTCTCGGAGCAGTCGATTGCCCTGGGCTCTGCTCCCGTCCCCTTCCCCGATTTCACGGACGGAATGTGGATAGACAGAGAGCCTTACAGACGCGGAATATTCTGCCTTGAGGATGTCTGCGAAGAATGCTTTGACGGAGAAAACGGATGAAATACTATATAGGTGTTGACGGCGGCGGGACAAAGACCGCCTACGGCCTGTTTGACGAAGACAGGAATCTGATCGGTTTCGCCGAGGGAAAGGGCAGCAATCACGAAAACCTCGACGGCTCTTTTGACGAGGCGAGCGATTATATCATTGACGGAATCAATACCCTCTGCTTGCAGGCGGGCATCGGGATAAGCGATATCTCTTTCACGCTTATGGGGCTCGCAGGAATCGACCACCCTTATCAGCACGATATAATGTGCAAAAAGCTGAAGGAAAAGGGCCTCGACAATTTTGAAATTTACAACGACGGATTCATCGTCGTGAAGGCCGGCTCCGAAACCGGGGCGGCAATCGGCTTCAACTGCGGCACCGGAGTCTGCTGCAACGGAATCGACTCTCGCGGAAGAATGCTGCAGCTAATGGGGCTCGGCTCATTTACGGGCGACAATTCGGGCGGCTCTGATATCGCTGTCACGGCTTTCAGGCTGATGTATGACGAGCTTTATCTCGGCCTTGAAAAAACGATGATTACAGGCTTTGTCCGCGAGAAATACGGCTTTGAGTCAAGAGAGGATTTCCTCACTCTTGTCGAAAAAGCCGAAAACGCCGACCCCGAAACCGTGAGGAATCTCATCGGCTTCTTCTTTGAGGCGGCGAAGCAGGGCGACGGCCCCGCGCTCAGATACTGCGAGGCCATGGCCGAAAGAGGGGCGAGAGCGATTGCGGCGCTTGCCCGTCAGATGGAGTTTGACGGCGAAGAAATCGAGGTTGTTCTCTCGGGC